>JALOQQ010000034.1 GCA_025453315.1 Planctomycetota bacterium | reverse complement strand
GTTGTTTTTTTATAATTTTTGTAATATGATTGATTAATATGACTGAAAAAATAATTCTTCAAGTTACTAATTTAATAAAAGAATATAAAGATGTTAAGGCTGTTAACAATATTTCTTTTAATATTAAATCTGGGCAAATAGTTGGTTTGCTTGGCCCCAATGGTGCTGGCAAAACCACTACTATTAGCATGATTTTAGGTATTACTGAGCCATCCGGTGGCGATATTAGTATTTTTGGTAAGAGTATTAAGGAGGGCAGAAGCGAGATTAACAATGATATGAATTTCGCTGCTGTTTATTCGCATTTACCAAATAATTTAACCGTAAAACAAAATTTACAGGTTTTTGGTTTGCTTTACGGAGTAAAAAATTTAAAAGAGAAAATTCCTCAACTACTAAAGGACTTTACTTTAGAAAAATTTGCTGATACGAAAGCTGGCTTATTATCTTCCGGTGAAATTAGTCGTTTAAATTTAGCTAAAGCCATTATTAATGAGCCTAAATTACTTTTGCTAGACGAACCAACCGCTTCACTTGATCCACATTCAGCTGATATTGTTCGCGAATTAATAAAGGAATATGTAAAGAAGAAGGGAATTGCTATTTTATGGACCTCTCATAATATGAAGGAAATTGAATTGGCTTGTGATGAAGTATTATTTCTTTCGCACGGCAATATTTTACTTTCGGGAGATCCTAAAGTTTTGCCTGCCAAGTATGGCAAAAAAGATTTAGAAGAATTGTTTATTACGGTAGCACGCGAACCATTAACTTTGAGTTAATATAATTTTATGAATTTAAATAGAATCTACGCCATTTTTTTACGACAAATGTTTTTAATAAAAAGTAATCCGATTAGAATTGCTAATACTTTTGTTTGGTTAATTTTAGATATCTTTCAATGGGGATTAATTAGTCGTTATATGGGGACCATGGGTGACGCCACCTTTAATTTTGTTTCAGTTATTTTGGGGGCTGTTATTTTATGGGAATTTTTTAGTCGTATTGAGCAGGGAATTATGACGGCTTTCTTAGAAGATATTTGGAGTAATAATTTTATTAATTTTTTTGCCTCGCCGTTAAAAATAAAAGAGTATTTAGGTGGATTAGTTTTATCTGGTATTTTTAATACTGTTTGTGGTTTGTCTTTTATTATTATCATCGCTGGCCTTTTATTTGATTATAATTTTTTTAAGATTGGTTTCATGGCCCTACCTTTTATTTTAGTTTTGTTTGTTTTTGGTATGGCGATGGGTTTTTTGGTCTCAGGAATAATTTTTCGCTTTGGTCCTTCAGCTGAATGGTTGGCTTGGCCGATACCGATGATGTTATCGTTAGTATCTGGAGTTTTTTATCCAATAGCTACTTTACCAGATTATTTACAAGTTGTTGCTAAAATAGTGCCCCCGGCTTATATTTTTGAAAGTTTACGGGCGATAGTTGGTGGCTCTGACGTGACAATAAATATTTCTCAGAATTTTTTTATTAGCGCCGGACTGGCTTTAATTTATTTGTTTTTGATGTATAAATTTTTTGTTAAAATTTATCGTCGTAATATGAATAGCGGTAGTCTTGCTCGTTTTAATGCGGAATAAGAAGTATGTTTTGTTAAAAAATAAAATCGCTTAAATAGCGATTTTTTATTTAGTGTAAAGATTTTTAAATTGACATTAAGCCTTGGATATTATATTATCAAATGATTTGAACATTACAAAAAATATTAGTTTTACAACAAGAATTACAAGTATTTCTATTATTAATATTTAAATTTACTGAAAATGAATGAAAAAAGTAATGGTTGGCCCGTTCCAACATCGAATTGGCTTTTCCCGGAAGAATATTCTTGGGTAGTAAAAAAGCTCTATGAATTTGGCGTACTTAAGTTTTCCAACAAACGTGATTTGCCGTTGAAAAAAGGTGGCACTACCGACATTTACATTAATCTTCGTGATGCCAGGAATAATCCTGAAGCGATAGATTTTATAGCCAGACTTTTTCAAATTCCCTTGCAAAGAATTAAACCAAATCGTTTTGTAGAAATACCCGATTCAGTTTCCTGTTTTTGCGGCCCTTTATCTATTTATTCTGGTATCCCTTATTTAACTATCAGGGAACAGGCAAAAGAAGGCAGGGCAACAAATTCCAAAATTATTGGTACACCAAATAAGGGCGAAGAAGTTTGTATTATTGATGATGTTATAACTGATGGTGCCTCTAAAATTATTCCTCAACAGGAATGTTTGCGCCTGGGTTTGAATAACTTGTCGCTTATAGTATTGGTTGATCGCGAGCAAGGTTGGCAGGAGCTTTTAGCTAAAGAAAATATTTCAATGAATGTTTGGGCTGGAATGACTTTACATGATGTTAGGCGTCAATTAATCGAAACCGGTTTAATGCAGCGTTGTTCTCCTGAAAATGAACAAAAAAATCCTTTAGTTGTAGCTTTGGATGGTAAAAATTGGAATCAGATGTTGCTAATTGTTGACCAGTTAAGAACTACCGGCTGTATTTTGAAAGTTAATGATTTGCTTTTTGGCGAAGGGATTTACAAGCTTCTTCCTAACTTATCCGTTTACGGTCGTGTCATGGCTGATTTAAAGTGCCATGATATTCCTAACACGGTAACTAATACCTGTAATCGTTTAAAAACCTGTCCTCCTTGGGCTGTTACTGTACATTCTTCCGGTGGTGATGGGATGATAGAGGCGGCTGTTAAAACATTGAAAGAAACTAGCACAATGGTTTTGGCGGTAACAGTTTTAACTTCTATCGACGAAAATACGGGAGAAGAAATTTATAGTCGCAAGCCTTGGGAACAAGTATTGAAATTAGCGGAAATAGCTCAGCGCAGTGGTGCTCATGGCTTGGTTTGTTCGCCAGAAGAGTTACCCAAATTGAAAGGGATGTTTCCTGGCTTAAAGTTAGCAACCCCAGGACTTCGTTCTTTAGGAGCAAATCAACATGATCAAAAAAGGATAGACACTCCAGCTTCAGCTAAGAATAATGGTTCGGATTATCTTATTATGGGTAGGCAAATTTTTGAAGCTGCTGATCCAGTGGCCGAAGTTTATCGGATTCTTAAAGAGGAACTTGGTATTGTTATTGATTAACATAAAAAGTAAATATTTAAATAAAGAAGTCTGCGTGACTTCTTTTTTTATTTGTCTAGAATATTTTAATTTAGTAAGATGTAAATAGGTAGATATTAGTAAGATAAAGATAGATAAGTAGATAAACAATTTATTAATTAGATTATGGCTTTTCTTAATTCTTTAGTGTCTTTAGCTTTAGCACCGCGTAACGAAGAAATTAATAATTTTCGTCAGCATCCTTTAGAGATACAGGCTAAAGTTTTTTTTGATCTAATCCAAAAAGCTAAAAGTACTGCTTGGGGCGAAAAATATCAATACAATAAATTAGCCGATCAATTAGTTTTAAATAATCATTTTAATTTTTTAGAAGTATTAAAAGAATTTCAAAAAACCGTTCCGCTTTCTTCCTATGATGATCTAAAACCTTGGATTGAAAAAAATATTCAAAAACAAGAAAATGTTTTATGGCCCGGAGAAATAAAATGGTTTGCCAAGTCTTCTGGTACAACCAGTGATAAAAGTAAATTTATTCCTGTTACAGAAGAGGCTTTAGAATTTTGTCATTATCGTGGCGGTAAAGATGTTTTGGCTTTATACTTATTACAACATCAAGAAAGCAATATTTGTACTGGTAAAACTTTAAGTGTCGGCGGAACTTATCGTCCCGATGAACAAAATAAAGATATTTTGTGCGGTGATTTATCGGCAATTTTAATGGATAATTTGCCATTTTGGGCTAAGTTTTTACGAGTTCCAGAAATTTCCATTGCTCTTTTAGATGAATGGGAAAATAAGATAGAGCAAATGGCTAGTTCCACTATTAAAGAAAATGTTGTTGCTTTGGCCGGTGTACCATCCTGGACTCTAGTAATTTTGCGTCGAGTTTTAGAAATTACTGGCAAAAAAAATATTTTAGAAGTTTGGCCAAATTTAGAATTGTTTATTCATGGTGGTGTTAGTTTTACTCCTTATCGCAACCAATATCAAGAACTTATTCCTAGTGCTAAGATGAATTATTTAGAAGTTTATAATGCTTCCGAAGGATTTTTTTCTATTGGTGATGATCCGCAGAAAGATGATATGCTATTAATGTTGGATTATGGAGTTTTTTATGAATTTGTTCCTTTAGAAGAATTAACCAAAGAAAATCCCAAAGCTTTGTCAGTAGCCGATGTTGAAGTGGGATGTAATTATGCTTTAGCAATTTCCACTAACGCTGGTTTATGGCGTTACCTTATTGGCGATACTGTAGAAATAACCTCTCTTAAACCAGTACGTATTCGTATTTCTGGGCGCACTAAACATTTTATTAATGTTTTTGGTGAAGAATTGATGGTTGGTAATACTGATCAGGCGCTTAAGTTGGCTTGTGAAAAAACAAAAGCCACTATAAAAGATTATACTGTGGCACCAATTTTTATGTCTGAAAAAAAACAAGGTGGACATGAATGGCTGATTGAATTTTCTCAAGAACCAGAAGATATAAATTATTTTATGAAAATTTTGGACGAATCTTTAAAAAGTGTTAACTCTGATTATGAGGCTAAACGTTATAAAGATTTAGCTCTCTTAGCTCCTAAATTAAATATTGCTCGTAATAATCTTTTTTATGATTGGTTAAAAGGAAGGGGGAGATTGGGAGGACAAAATAAAATACCCAGATTATCAAATAAACGAGATTATTTGGAAGAATTGTTAATTTTAAATAAGTAATTTTGATAAAAAGGCTAATATTAATATAATTAATTATATTGCCAAATTATCAGAATTATGATTGTGTATTATCAATCTAGACAAGTTTTAATTTTCATATTATAAAATAAGGTTATCAGTTTTTTTATTTTTATAGTTAATATTGTTTTTTACAACTTAAATTTTTAGAGGATGGGAACTTTTTTAGGAGTTATTTCAGCCATTCGACACGGTGTAACTTTATACACTAACGAATTTCCAGATATTGTTGAAGATAGTGCAGTAGAGCTTAGAATCTTGGGTGAGAAAATTAGTAAACAATTTGCTTCTGAACCAGTTTTCTTTTCCTCGCCAGCCGAACGAGCGCTGGGCACAACAATGTATCTGATGAGAGGTTATGGTATACCCTGGAGTCAAAAATTAGTATTAGTGGAAGAGATGTTTGGACCTATTAAAATTTATGATAGTCAAAAAATGCGGCAATTAGTTGAAGAAATTTCAGCTGGTTATACCGAGCAAAGACAAATCATGGAACTTAGGGATAAATATTATCTTTCCGCTCCTCATTTTAATGAGAACCATTATTGGGAACCAAGAGACTCTGCCAAATTTAGATTTTATAACAGTTTAAGAATGATTTCGGCTGTTTTAAAGGTTGAGAAGAATAAAGAGCATGCTATTCTTGTCTCTCATTTAGAAACAATTGGCACAGCTTTAAAAGAATGGTTTGATTTAAACGGTGAGGATAGGCCTTATTTAAAACCAGGCGGTGTTGCTCATTTTTATGTTTACGAAGGTAAGGGTGATTGTCATTATAATATTAGGATTGAGTTTAATAACGAAGAACGCCTAATAAGTATCTAATCATTACCTAAGTGAATTAAGAAAATTTCTAAAGACGATTATTAAGTAATTAATATCGTCTTTTTTTATTGCTTTTTCTAAAGAATAATGGTAATTTTAAGCCAAGAATGGTGTTCAAATATTATTTAAAGAAAGTATAATTTATTTTATGGATAAAAGAGAAATAGAAGTAAAAATACAAGTAACTGATTTTTCTGATTTTAAAAATAAATTAGAAGCTTTGGGTTGTGTTTTTTCTGAGCCAATTTTTCAGGAAGATACGGTTTATGCTAGAGAGGGAATTAGTTATGATAATATACCGCTGGGCGAAATGTTTTTACGTATTCGCAAACAAGGTGGAAAAATTATCTTTACTCTCAAGAAACCACAGAGCAATGAATTGGATTGTATTGAAAAAGAATTAATAGTAGACGATGAACAAGAATTGATTGATATTATAAATTTACTTGGTTATCGAGAAGTGATAACTATTAAAAAGCGTAGGCAAAAGACTAAGTGGAATGATTTGGAAATTTGTCTAGATATGGTTGAAGATTTAGGTAATTTCATTGAAGTAGAAAAGCTTAGCATCGAATCAGGAGAAAAGATTCAAGAAGAACTTTATGTTTGGTTGGAGAGTTTTGGTTTTACCAGACCAAAAGAAATTATTCATGGTTATGACGTCCTAGTTTATAATATATTAAAAAATAAATAGTTTATTGGAGAGGTCGCATAGTTGGTCTAGTGCGCCGCACTCGAAACGCGGTATGCCATAAGGTATCGGGGGTTCAAATCCCCCTCTCTCCGCACATAAAAAGATAATTATTTAACATTATGCATATTTTCCCTCGTAAAGAAAAATCAACTCCTGAGCAATATTATTTTGGAGAATACACTGATAAGCCTTTGGCACCGTTTAGTGTCTCAGTGGCTAATTTTGATGTAAGTTTTACTGGAGAGAAAGCACATTATCATAAAGTAAATCAAAAAGTATTTATTACTATTTCCGGTAAGGGTATCTTGAACGTAAATAATAACAAAATTGAATTAGTTGAAGAACAAATGATTCAAATTGAGCCAGGAGAAATACATTTTATCGAAAAAGTAATTGAAGCACCTCTTAAAATTATTGTTATTAATTCAGCTAAAATTGATGACAAGGTAGTTGTTGAATAATAATTCTAATATCATCTATAATCTTGGTGCGCGGAATTATTGGTATTTTAAAACATTTCTGTCCTGCGACATCCACGACACTCCGCCAGTAGCTTTGAAAAAATGAACAAAAAATAATCCTTATTTTATGGCACATTTTAAAAACTAAATTTGTAAAAATGGTAAAACCCGCAAGGGGTTCAAACTGAGTAAATTATGAAAATTTTCAAAAATGGTTTGGTGACAGGATTGATTCTTCAACTCGCAGTAGGGCCAGTTTTCTTTTTTATTATCAACCTAACATTACATGGCAACATCTTTAATGGCATGGCCGGAGTATTGGCGGTTACTATTGTTGATTATTTCTACATCACGCTGGCAATTTTTGGCGTAGGAAAATTATTAGAAAATAAAAAAGTTAAAGAAATTTTTGGAATTGTTAGTTCTATTATATTGGTTGTATTTGGATTAATAATTATTAAAGGGCTTATGGGCGGCATATCATCAGCCACTAGTACTATCTCAATAACTTTAATATCGAGCTTCGCCTCAGTCTTCCTGCTAACCATTTTTAGTCCAATGACAATAGTTTTTTTTACAAGTTTATTTGCAGCCAAGGCTCTTGAATATAACTACCAGAAAAAAGAATTACTTATCTTTGGACTTGGAACGGGTTTTGCAACATTTTTATTTATGGGAGTATCGGTAATGCTGTTTTCCTTAGTAAGAGGATCTGTCCCTATTTTACTAATCCAAATCTTAAATTTGATTGTTGGATTTTTACTTACTGGATACGGCGGAGTCAGATTTATAAAGATTTTAAGAAACAAATCATAATGATCATTCCAGAAAATATGGGAATGATTTAAAAAGAAATTTAAAAAATGAGGGAAGTGAGTTGTCTGATAAAATCAGACAACTGAAGTTTGACAATTTTGTAATCTAGTATATACTAAGAATATACAAAGTATATATTAATTTATTAATTAAAAAATATGAATTCAGCCATTATTAATATAAAAACCGATATTAAAGTAAAAAAAGAGGCGCAAAAAGTGACCAATGATTTAGGTTTAAGTTTAAGTGGGGCAATTAATGGTTTTTTAAGACAGCTTATTCGTGATAAATCTGTTTTGTTTACTCTAAATGAGAACGCACCGAGTGATTATTTATTATCTTCTATTAAAGAATCAAGAGCAGAAAGAAAGAATGGTGGTTATCATTCTTTTAAAAATAATAGAGCTGCTATAAAATTTTTAGACAATAAATAATCTTTCGTTTTTATAGAAAACCGTCTTTTATACGGTTTTCTATTAGGTTTTTTATTTATTAAAATTATTTATGCAAATCGAGTATTCTAAAAAGTTTATTAAGGAATTCAAGAAATGCCCTTTTAATATAAAAACTAGTTTTAAAAAAAGATTGGAGGTTTTTATTAATGATCAATGTAGTCCAATTTTAAATAATCATCCCCTGATTGGCGAATTAAAGAATTGTCGGAGTATTAATATTACCGGCGATTGGCGAGCGGTTTTTGAAGAAATAAATGACGGTCAGATTATTTATTTTATAGCCATCGGCACACATAGTCAATTATATTCTTTGTAGATAAAAAATTATAATTATTTATTGGCGTTTTAAAATATTTCGGTTCCTGCAACGTCCACGGACACCCTGCACGCAGAGACGAAGTAGCTTTAATTCACTAGCCGGTGGGTCATTTCACTTTGTGTTTTAAAAATATTTATGAATATACGTAAAGCTTTAAGTTCTGATATTGCAATTTTAGAAGAAATGCAAAAAGAATTGTATGTCGATGATTTTGATAAATATCGTCCAAATTTAGAAAAAATAATTTTCGAAGAATTAGTTTTGGTATGCGTTATAGATAATAAAATTATTGGCTATCAACTTTGCGAGTTTTTTAATTCTGATAATAAAAATTTTCCGGATTCTATATTTATATCAGGTTTATATGTTGATAAAAATTATA
>JALOQQ010000033.1 GCA_025453315.1 Planctomycetota bacterium | reverse complement strand
TAATTTATGTTTTTTAATAAGTTCTTTTTTAATCTTTAAAGCGCTATTATATTGTTCAATAATATGTTTTTTCTTTTCGACGCCATTAATTTTAGACTGCAGACTCATTTTCAATAATTCCAAAAAATGAGTCAAATCCCAAGCTGGAGTTCTATCGCTTGCCGGAATTAAGCCGTAAATTTGTAAATGTTTTTTTAAGAGTGAAAAAATCTCGCCATAATTCTCTATCATAAACTCCTCGGATATTTTTTCAATATCCTTATCCTTAATTAATTTACCCGCTTCAATAACAATATCAAGCCAAGCCAATTCTTCATTAGTAAAGAAAGATTTATCTTCCGGTAAAGTTAAAATAACAAAAATCTGTTCAACTTCTTTTTTATTTTTTACCTTATCGGCTATCTCTTGATGTAGCCAATGTTTTAAGGCGTCAGTAAATTGGGGTTGACTACAACGAACATAGGAAAGCAACTTGTATTCTAAATCTAACATTGTCGTAATAAGAGAAATAATTTCTTTTTTACTAATTGAATTTAAGTGTTCTTCAAAACGATATTTTTTCATTATTCTTTCAACTTTATCACAGTCTTTATCAATAAGATTATACCAATTAGCTAACCATTTTTTATCAAAAAAAATCTTTTTTCCACGTTCCGTGGCGCGTAATAGATCGTCTTTTACATAATAACCGCCGTGGATCCCGCCAGTTTCATTAATATCACTATACCAGAGGTAATAATCATATTTAAAACCAGTTATTTTATCCATTAAACTTTGACCCTTTAAAAAAGGCTGAACAAAAACTTGATAACCCAAAAGATGACCCAAATCAGGTCCTTCATACATTAACTGCCAAGATAATTTTTTAAGCGCTGGATTTTGTAAAGACATAATAAGTTATTAGGATAGTGAGCTTGTTTTAGAGTGGTAAAAAAGTTATTTCAAAGTAGTAATGGGACGAGCCTGAGTAATATATAATATTCCATCAGCTATTGCCCACTCAATGTCTACTGGTTTTTGATATTTCTTTTCAATATTAAAAATATTGTCTAATAATATTTTAAAGAAATGACTGGGTAATTTTTGTGCATTTCTTTTTTCCAATAACACTTCTTGTTCTTTATTACTTTTAGTTTTAGAGCTAAAGCTTAATTGATATTCTTGATAATTTATTTTTTTCTCTAAAACGGCCTTAGTTTTTCGAGAAAAAATATATTTATCTGGGGTGATAACTCCAGAAACAATGTACTCCCCCAAACCATAACCAGCTTCAACCATTATTTCATTTTTATTGTTATTTATTGGGTTAACTGAAAAAGCAATGCCAGATATTTCTGATTGAATCATTTTCTGTACTACAATGGCTACTTTTATTTCTTCGGGCTTAAGATTTTTACTCTTACAGTAATTTAGTATTTTACTAGAAGATAAAGAATTGTAGCATTTAATAATTTTAGAAAATAAACCCGATTTATCAACATTTAAAAAAGTATCGAATTGCCCGGCAAAGCTCGAATCTTGAGAGTCTTCTTTAGTAGCACTACTACGCACAGCCACATACTGACATTTTAATTTAGCAAATTTTTGTAAAATCTCTTTTTTATAATTATTTAAATTACCTTTAGTTATTTTGGTATTTAAAACAAAGGCTTCCGGTACCTTAATTCCCTTTAGTTTAGCTAATTCCCCCAAAGAAGAGCCCTTGCCGCCAAAAAGGGCGACTTCGGTCCGGGAAATTGATTTTAAAAATTTTATGTTAGTCATTTTAGGTAAAATTAATTTTTCTAATTTCTTATTCTTATAATATTAAGAATTATTAATTTTTTTCTGTAAAATTAAATCTGAAATCCCAATTTCTTTTAATAATTTCTCACTAACTTTAAAAATATTATTTTCAACTTCATTGATATGTAAAACATATTCCTGATTACGCAACTGAATAACAATAGCTAATTGATTTAATTCTTTCTTAGAGTCTTTCTTCCTTTTTATAGAAATTTTTACTGTCTCGTTAGGCTCAAAAGCACCACCAATTTTCTCAACAATATCTTTACCCTCTGAATTAATAGGCTTTTTTTCTAGATCATCTTTTAAAAGATAAATAAGAAATGGCTCAATAAAACCAGCATGATTTATTTCCTGAATTAATATCTTAGAACTTTTAGTATAACGATCGGAAGCCTTTATATAATGATTAAGCTGTTCGGTCATTTTTAAAGAATTTTCTAAAATAGAAATACCTCCGCTTTGCAATTGTTTTTCACGAAATTCTTTAATTTCTTCTTTAGCTAATTCAGATAGATTTTTAGATTCGGATAAATCTTGAAAAGTTTGTTTTAGGCTAATCATTTCTTCAAACATTTGTTCGGTCCAAGCTAAAACACCAGCATTTTCTTTATCAAAGGAAGAAAACTCATCTTGTTCAATAGCTTCTCGATATTTTTTCCTAAAATCTTCAGTTAAGAGATTAATATCTTTTGATTCTTCAGTTTCTTTAGTAATCTCTTTAATATTTTTACCACCCTTACTCTTAATGGGAGAGATGTCCTCATTAATTCTAATGTTTACTTTTGCTTCTTGGGCGTAAGTCTTGTTCTCGGAAAAACCTTCTTGATATTTGAGTCCGGTTCGGACTGCTCTTTCCACTGGAGTAGTGCGAACAGCTACTAAGTCATAGTCTTGCAAATCTTCTATTTTAGCTAGATTGGCTATCTTCTCACTATCCTCAATATTAGTAGCATTAAAAGAAGCTTTCTTGCCGTGGCGAGAAAGATTAATGTCTAAAACAACTTCATAGTTTTCTGGACGTTCCGGCTGTTTAATTGTTTCTTTAGGACTAAACATAATGTTCTAATTATAGTTAATTAACCTTAAAAAATCAATCAAAACTCTAAATCAATCTATTAATGAATCTTAAAGAGCGAATCAGATTATAATTAAAAAAGCTATTATTAAAATAATAGCTTTTTTAATTTAGAAGTTTTATAAATATTAGGCTTAAAAGGCTTTAAACGAATTATCTTGGTGGTTCCTAAATTTAACTCCAATAATTTCTCTTTTAAACAATTATTAAAAGAATTTTGATCATAACCCAGGCAAATTATATCTGGTTGATATTTCTTGATAGCTCTATATTTATCACGCAAATTACCCAGAATAACTTTGTCCGCCAAGCCACTATCTTTTATTGCTAACAATCTTTGAGATTCTAAATTGAGGGGTGGAGTTTTTTTTACTTCCAAGACTGTTTGATCACGAGCAATCAAAACATATAAAAAATCACCAAACTTTTTAGCTTGTTTTAAAAAATTACGATGACCTTCATGAAAAATATCAAAGGTGCCAAAAACCATTACTTTTTTATTTACCCTATTCATAACCATTAATCAGTGTTTTTCTTTCTTTATTAATAACTGATATTAAATCCTATTAATAACAACTATTAAATTTATATTTTAAAGTTTTAAAAATGAGGTCGCAAAACCTCATTTTTATATAAATAATTTTATTTAAAATTACATCATCTTCTTCCGGATAAAAGCTGGAACACTTAATTCATCATCATTCTCTTCTTCCTTAGTAGAACCAAAACTGGAACTATTATGGATGATTGGCTTAGGAGTAGCCTTCAAAACAGAAAGCTTACTTTTTATTTTATCAATATTTGGCTCTTCTTTTTCAATTTTATCTAAATAAGAGTTGGGGGTATAAGTCTTTTCTGTCTTAGTAACTACTTTCTTATTTTTACCATCAAATCCAGTAGCAACTACCGTGATACGAATTTCATCTTTTAATTTTTCATCAATAACGGCACCAAAAATAATTTTAGCGTCTTCATCAGCTGAAGAAGTAATAATCTTAGCAGCCTCATTAACTTCGTTCATTGATAAACCAGGGCCACCGGTAATAGTAAAGACAATTCCTCTGGCGCCATCAATGGTAAGATCAAGAAGATTGGAATTAATGGCCATCTTAGCGGCTTCAATGGCTTTGTTTTCACCACTAGCCTGACCAATACCCATGAGAGCCGAACCGGCATTAGACATAACTGCTTTAACGTCGGCAAAGTCGGCATTAATAATACCAGGGACAGTAATAATCTCAGCAATTCCCTGTACACCTTGGCGTAAAATATCATCAGCCTTTACAAAAGCATCGAGTAAAGAAGTATTCTTCTCTATAATTTGTAATAATTTATCATTAGAAATACTAATAATAGTATCAACCTTATCAGCTAATTCGGCATAACCTCTTTCAGCGATAGATTTTCTCTGACCACCTTCAAAAGCAAAAGGACGAGTAACAACAGCTACGGTTAAAGCACCCATATCCTTAGCAATCTCGGCAACTACTGGAGCAGCTCCCGTACCAGTACCACCACCCAAACCACAAGTAACAAAAACCATGTCTGAGTTTTTTAAAGCTTCACGAATTTCATTTTGTGATTCTTCAGCGGCTAATTTACCCATTTCTGGATTCATACCAGCACCAAGTCCTTTGGTTACAGTACGACCAATATGTACTTTTTCTTGAGCTTTATTTAAATGTAAAGCTTGAATATCAGTATTAATGGCCACAAACTCTACACCACGAATACCTTTTTCAATCATGCGATTGATAGCACTACCGCCGCCGCCGCCGACACCGACGACTTTTATTTTAGCAAACGTTTCTACCTCTGGTTTTATTTCTGGCATACTATTTTTTATTTTAGTTAATATGTCTTATTAATATATTAAATGTCTTAAACTCTAAATTAATGAATGCATCTTATTATAAAGCCTTTAAAAATGCAAGGAGTAATTAAGGCTTTACTGTGGAATCATTTTCTTAAAGAAATTCTTAGCTTTATCCATAAATTCACCAACATTCTTTTTTAAGCCTGGCTTATTAGAAGAACCGGAAAAAGCATTAGCCCAAGAAACCAAACCAATGGCGGTTAAATATTCTGGATCCTGTGCTTTATCTAAAACAACGTTCATGCTTTTACTTAGTCCTAAAGCGGCTGGTAAACGCAACTTCTTTTTAGTAAATTCAACTAAACCATTAAGTTTAGAACCGCCACCCATTAAGAAAATTCCCGCTGGCAACATGCCGGAACGATCAATTTTTCTTAATTCCTGATCAATACGCTCCATTATTTCTTCTCCTCTAGCTTCAATTATTTCGGCTACATATTTTTTAGAAATAGTGGTTACTTCATCTTCAATTCCCTCAGCCTTAAGTAATTCGGAAATATCAATTTCATCTCGTCCCTCTGGAGCATGTAAAGTACCATATTCTATTTTAATACGTTCAGCTAAATTTAAGGGACAACGCAAGCCAATGGCAATATCAGAAGTAATGTGTTCAGAGCCAATCGGCAAAACAGTAGTATAAAGTAAATTACTTTCTTCATAAACAGCTAAGCCAGTAGTGGAAGAACCGATACTAACAATGGCCGCACCTAATTCTTTTTGTTTAGGAGTTAAAATATTTTCAGCAGCAGCGAGTGGAGCTAAAACTAAATCTTCAATATCTAAACCAGCGCGATAAATTGCTTTGGTTAAATTTTTGATTTGATTATTCAATCCTAAAATAATTAAAGTCTCAACTTCTAAACGAACACCGCTCATACCAACTGGGTCCTTGATATTATCCTGACTATCAACGGTAAACTTAATTGGAATGACGTGAAGTATTTCATAATTAGCGGGCATAGCTAAAGCGCGAGCGGCTTCAATAGAACGACTAATATCATTCTCCGTAATTTCACCACCACTTCTACCAACAGCTACTACACCGCGACTACGTTCACAACGGATATGAGGATCATTAACGCTAACCCAGACACTAGAAATTGGCAGACCGACTAAACGTTCAGCTTTTTCCAAACAAGAAACAATAGCGGCACCTACGTCTTCGATACTATTTACAATCCCTTTACTTACTCCATTAGTAGGAGCAGAGACTGCACCAATAATATGCAATTCCTCGCCTTCCGTACTTATTGTTCTTTGTCCAATAGCTAATCTAATAGTAGTAGAACCGATGTCCAAACCAGCAATGATTTCCTCTTTCATAGTTTTTGTTTTTCTTAATTATTTCGCTTAATTTTGCGTAAATAAAAAATGACTTTTAATGTATTTTCATTATAAGCCATTTTAAAAAAGATAGCAATAAAAGTTGAACAAAAAATGTATACAAAAAACTAGGACAATAAATTTAGATACCAAGCAATTAATTTTTCTCCCCAAAACAAAGTAATAATAGCCGCTGGCGCCAAGAATATTCCTAAAGGCAATTTAGATTTTAACTTCTTTTTTCTTAGTAATAATAAGAAAAGACTAATGATTGAACCACCGACATAGGTAAGAAAAAAGACGACCAAAAATTGTGCCCAACCAAAAAACGTCCCTAATAATAGGCCCAACCAAATATCCCCTTCTCCAATTCCCCTGCCTTTAGTAATAAAATACTGAAGAGCAAAAACGCTAGTTCCGACCAGTATTCCAATAGCCAAATTAGCCAAAGAAAAATGTAAAATAAAAATATTGTATAAGAAAAAAACTGGCGTCATAACTAAAATCAACCAATTAGAAATAACTAGCCAACGACTATCAGAAATAAAAACCACCATCATAGTGGCAATAAGTAAAAAGCTAGGAATAAGCATTTTAAAATTTATTTCTAAGCCACTAATATTAAGCCAAACAGCTAAAGCAAAAAGAGTGGCCGTAATAATTTCTACTAAGGGATACTGCCAGGAAATAGTCTTGTGACAATGTCGGCAACGACCACGCAAAAGAATGAAACTAATTACCGGGATGTTGTCGTACCAAACAATTTGACGACGACACTTCGGGCAATAAGAACGTCCCAAAATAGTTTCTTCTTGATAAAGCCGCCAAGCCAAACAATTTAAAAAACTACCAATAATGAGACCTAAAATAAAAGCTAAAACAATAAAAATAATCATACAAAAATAAACTAAAATAAAAATATTTTAATAAAATAAATTATCTTTTTTAAAAAAAACCACATCTTCTTAAAATCCAATAAAGTAGTAGCTAAATAAAATCCCTTACTCATTTCCCAAATCATTTTTTGCGGACCAACATTAGGAACTAAGGAATTACTCTTAAAACGGCGAGAGAAAGCATTAAATTTAGCGACTTTAGCGGACATACCGGAAATTTGTTTTTTATGCCAAAGATGAGTTTGCGAATCCGCTAAGAAACGATAATAATACAAAACTTCATTAACAAAAGCGGAAGGAAATTTTTCTTCCATTTTAAAAACCAAATCAATATCCTCAGCGTAAAGTATTTCTTCATCATAACCGCTAGTTTGAAAATAAGCTTCTCGTTTAAAAGTTTTAAAATGATTAATATGATGACGATGAAGATTAGATTCTCCCTTTAAAGTCTCGGAAGCAAAACCAAGTTTAAGAGGTTTTAAATTTTTATCGCAAACCATGAATTGAGAATAAGCAAAACCTATTTTTGGTTGAGAACGATAAGCCTCCAACATTCGGGCTAGGGCCGTCTCAGCCAAAACATCATCACTATCAATAATTCCAATAACTTCACCTTGCGCCGAACTAATTAATTCTTTTAAAGCAATAGTATAACCTTTATTGCTAGGCTGTTGAAAAAATTTCAAACGCTTGTCACCTAAATATTTTTTAATAACCTCAACTGAAGAGTCAAAAGAAGCATCATCCATAATTAACAACTCCCAATTTTGATGGGTTTGTCTTAAAACTGATTCAATAGCTGCTGGTAAATATTCGGCCCGATTGTAATTAGCCATTAGTAGAGTAAAATCGGGTTTTGCCAAATTACTTGAATTTATTTCTGTTAATTTCTTTTTGGTTAAATTAGTTTTGATTAAATTTTCTGACCCGCTTATTTCTGACATAATTTTTGATAAATATTTTCGTATTGTTGAACAATTTGCGACCAAGTATGACCATTCTGCCAATAAGTAAATCCTCTTTCTCCCATTTCTCTTCTTTTTTCGGTATTGGCGGCTAATTCTTCTAAAATTTTTATTGAAGCTCTAATATCAACCTCATAAAAACGAGCATGATTATTAAATGGTTTAAAATTTAAACTCAATATTTTCTTTATTAATAATTTAACAAATTGTAAAAAAGACTGACGAATAAACAATTTTCTTTTAGCTGGTAAAAGAAGACCGCCACCCGAGGCTTTAATTATCTCTGAAGCATTTCCGGCCGGACTACTTAGAAACGGCAACTTAGCAGCTAAAGATTCATAAAGCGCTAAAGGAGAGCATTCTAAATTAGAAGGAAATAAAAAGATATCCGCCGCTAAAAAAGAAGCTACAGTTTCGACCCTTTCTTGCTTAGCTAAAATTACCCGCTTCCCTGATTGTAAATTTATTTCTTGAGCACGTTTTTCGCAAGCATTCCAACAACCACCATTAAAATCATCGCCAACCAGTAAAAATGTGGCTGGTTGTTTAAACTTGGCGCCAGCAAAAATTTCTAAAGCGCTTTTATGCCCTTTTTCGCCAGTATGAGTGCCAACCTGCAAAACCAATAATTCCGATTCAGAAATTTTATATTTTTCCCTAATATTAATTTGAGATGAATTTAAAAATTCCCTTTCATCAGCGCCATTAGGAATAATAACAAAATTCTTAATCCCTTGGGACTGCGCAAAAAGATAATCCTGATTTTCAGTTGATAAAAAAACATTAAGATCAATCCTATTCAACCAATCTGGCATTAAGCTGAAGTATTTTTTAAAATAGAGCGGATCTTGTAAACGACTAAAGCCCGTAGGCACAAAAATAATTTTAGCCTTAATTTTTGCTAAATTTACTAAAGCTAAATCGCTAGCCCAATATTGAGCAGCAAAAATCGTCACAATATCATAGTCCCCCTCCAGTAAAGACAAAAATCGCTTTTGTTCAGACTTGTCGCCCTTAAAACCTAAAACCAAATTGCCGTCCAAAGAAAATTGCTCAATTTTTACGCCATTATAAAAATTATTCTGACGTCTATAGTTAAAACTAGTAGC
>JALOQQ010000032.1 GCA_025453315.1 Planctomycetota bacterium | reverse complement strand
TAATTATGTTAGTAATTACTAAGACAATTAACGCTATCGTTAAAATTTTATTTTTCATATTTTATATTATTATTTTAATATTAATTTTAATAAAATAAACCTGAAATTTTTCTAATATTTTCGCTAATATTATTATATCATATCTTCAGATTTTTAAAATAAAAGCCATCTTTTTGAGATAGCTTTTTTGTATTTTAAAAGTTTTTTGTTTTTAACTAAAACCCGGAAAAACTTATTAAATAGTTAAATTCAAAAACAATTTTTCCCTTAAAATAAATAAGTTCGTTTCCAAATTCGCGATCATTAATATATTCAAAATCGCCATCCTTAAAAAATTTTGGTCCACGAAAAGAACTTTTGCTTTGACGCAGGGCCTTTTTTAAAAAAGTTTTTACTTTTTCAGAACTTAAATCTAATTTAGCGGCGACATTTTCATCAAAAAGACCATTATAAGAACCGCTTAGCACTTCGCGGTCTTCTAGCATCACTTTGAAAGCACCACTAAAAGAAGAGGAAAAATGACCCTTATAATTATCGTGATAAGACAAATTACCATTCTGGTAAAGATAACCATTTTCAATAATTGGGGCATCTTCATTTTTTTCACCGGCGTAGGTTTCTAGTTTAGCTTTAATCATAAACCTTTTTATTTTTTCCTTAATTTTTGCATCCATGGCATCAAATTTTAGTTAAACAATTATTAATTAATATTGTACAAAGAACCTCTTATTTTAATACTTATAGCACAAAAGTCAATCACATCTTATTTAAGCCAATTTTCTTAATAAATTCCTCTCTGCACTCAAAAAGACTATCTTTAGATAGTCTTTTTATTCGCGAAGCTTTTTGATACTAGAAAAAACTTATCTTTTTCCGCTAAAGTTTTTATTTTTTATATTAAAATTTCAATTCTTTTTTTAAATTCTCTTCAAAGTCACTAGAAACTTCACCAATTAAAGCTAAGTTTAAGCCACTATTAACAAAAATCTCTTTAGCGACGCGTTTTATATCTTCAGCTTTAACTCGGTTTATTCTTTTAATAAATTCTAGAATGCTAATTATCTTTCCTCTAGTTACCATTTGTCTGGCACACCACTCGGCCACATTATCAGAAGCTTCTAATTGTAAGTCTAAACGCCCCTTAATCATATCTTTTACTTTTTGTAACTCCTCTTTAGAAACACCGTCTTTGGTTATTTTTTTATATTCTGCCAAGATAGCAACAATAGCTTTTAGACAATCAACTTTTTTAATACCAGCCTCAGTAGTTAAATAACCAGAATCAGAATAGAACTCGGAAGTAGTTTTTAAAAAATAAGCCAAACCTTGTTTTTCTCTAATTTCCATAAACAAACGAGAACTCATTGAGCCGCCTAAAATAATTGCCAATAATTTAAGAGTGTATTCGTCTTTATGTCCCAAGGCTTTAGTTCTAACACCTAAAGATAAAGTGATTTGATCAGTTTTTTTTGCTTTAAAACGATACTGAGGAATAATCTGTTTTTCAACAACTTTTTCTTTATTTTTCCAAGCATTGCTTTTTAATTCTTTAAAAAAATGATTCAATTTACTAATATCACTTTTCTTTACATCACCCGCCAAACAGATCACCGTACTTTTAAGACCATATTGAGAAGAAACGTATTTAATAAAATCCTCTCTCTTAAAATTTAAAATATTTTCTTTTGTACCAATAGTATCCCAACCCGCCGGACAATCACCATAAAGCAAATTTTCAAATAAATCTTCGATACTCATCATGGGATTGTCTTCGTACATATGTAATTCTTCAATTATTACACCACGCTCTTTTTCAATTTCTTCAGCAGAAAATTTAGAATGAAGCAACATGTCACTTAACATATCAAGAGCCTTTGTTAACTTATCCTTACTAACTTTAATGTAGTATCCCGTATATTCTTTACCGGTAAAAGCGTTGTGTTCTCCGCCAATAGAGTCTAATTCTGAAACAATAGAAAAAGGGGTTGGTCTCTTTTCAGTACCTTTAAAAAACATGTGTTCTAAAAAATGAGACAAACCGCTAGTGCTTTTATTTTCGTATTTAGAACCAGTCTTTATCATAACTAAAACGGTAATAGTTTTAGTCCCTTTAACTGGCGCCAAAACTACTTTTAAGCCGTTTTTTAATTTAGTAATTGTTGTCATAAAATATTTAAATATTTAATTAATACATTCTTCTTTTTTTATTAATAAACCTAAGATTAACCAAAAAAACAAAACACCAAAATGTAAGCTAGCCAACCAATGATCAAAAAAGAATAAAGCTATTATTCCCAAAACAATAACCAAAGAATAACGATCCTCATTATTTCTCTTCACCAAATTATAAATAATACTAATAATGACTGCTAAAAAAGATAATAAAACTAAAATTCCGCCCTCGGCCCAAATAAAAGCTAAGGTATTATGTACCGGCTGATAAGCCCAACCTTGATAATTAGGATTTAAAAGCCATGCCGCTAAAGAATAATTACCCAAACCAACTCCGGTTAGCCAAGAAGAAGAAATAATGCTTTCAAAATTAGAAAAAGAAGCGACGCGTTCGGTTAAAGAAGAAATTTCCAAACGCCCCGAACCAAGAGTTCTAGATAATATTAAATCACCATTAAAAATTAAAATTGGGGAAAGAAGAATAAGACTTAAAAGAATCGTTTTTAGCAGTTTAGTCATTTTCTCTTGCCAGTCACTTTTTAGAGCTAATATCACTATCAGACTAATAAAGATGATTATAAGTCCGAGCCAAGCGGAACGAGAAAAAGAAAAAAACAAAGCGGAAACAAAAACAATAAAAAAAACAAAAAGCATTTTTGTTCCGATTTCCCAACAAGGAATACTTTTACTTCTTTTATTTATTTTTATTCTGACTAAATCCCAAATTTCTCTTAAAAAACAATATTTTTCTCCTTTTCTACTCCTTAAAAGTTGTAATAATACTAAACCAGTAGCTACCATCATAACACCACCAAAAATATTGGGATGATCAAAACTACCATAAGCCCTCAACCAACGGCCATTGTTATTTTCTACGACCGCCGCTCCTAAATCACCAGCTTCATGATGAGCCATTCCCAAAACAGTAACCGCTGGTGATTCTTGAAGATAAAATTGAGTAATACCAATAAGAGCCTGAAAAAATAGAGAAAAGAGTAAAACCATTATTAAATTTTTCTTTTTATAAGGAAAATAAGCAATTAAATAAAAAGTAGCGATGCCTAGTAATAACCAAATTAAACGCTGAGCGGTTAACATTAGATCGGTGGTCGTAAATAAGGATATTACGGAAAATAATATTAAAGCTAAAATTGGCAACCAAAGACGAGTCTTCTTTTTAATATCATGATTACGCCAAAAAGCACCAAAAGGCAAAAGTAACCAAATAATAATTAATAAAACATCTGAGGCATATAAACTTAAACGCAAATATTCTAATTGCCAACCGTTTAAAATCGGACTTTCTAATATCAAACGAGTTTGAAAAGGAAGGGTGAAAATAAAAAAATAGAAAAGATATTCTACGGTTTTATCAATTATTTTTTTCATAATTCTAAATTTTACTTTTTATTTTTTCTAAAGCCAAAGCAAAACGCTCAGCATATTCCTGACGTCTATCATTAACATGTAATTTTAAAACGCCCGGACTTAAAACAACTTCTGTTCCCTTATTAGCCTTCTTCTTTAAATCTAAAGGAAAAAAACGCCATTGATAGGTTTGAGATTTTTTTTCTAGATAATCAAAAAAATGACGTAAATATGGGAAACGAATTAAACGATAAATTAAAGTGAAATTATTTCTCACTCGATAACGATAACTTATTTCTCCTGGACGCCAATTGGGTAAATGTTTTTTTAACCAAGCATTAGTACCAACAAACTTACGATAAATACCAGAACGACTATAAAGAACTAATAAATTAGCCAACCAATAATGAAAATAAACATCCTTATCACTATAGCAAAATTTTTTAAAATTTAAATCTTGATCGCTAACAAAAAAACTCAAACAAATTTTATTTTCCTCATTACCAGGCCTGGGTCTTAAATTAAATATTTTAGTAATAGTGGCCGCTAAAAAACGTACCAACCAAACTCTTCTTTCTTTGACCATAATAAGTAAATCAATATCACCTTCTTGGCGCCAATTATGTGAACCAATAGAGTTTCCCAAAGCTACCATTTTCACCCAAGGCAAATACGATAAAAGTTTGGCGGCAAAACGAGCAATACTTATTTTTTCTACGGAAGAAGAATAACGCTCACGACGACTAATAATTATCTCTCTGCGCCCTTTTAAAAAGAAAAATCCGCTCTGTTCTTGAATAATTTTTTTAGCCATTAAATCAACTAGAACATTTTGTACTTCAAAAAAAGTGGCTGAACGATCAAGATATTGCCAAAGCTCTCGAGTACTAAGTGGATAATTAAATAAATCAAAAAAAACTACCGCACGCAAAACGGCTTCTTTAAGAGTTTTATTGCTATGATGAAGAACTGAAGTCATAAGTAATTATTCCTGTTTTGGACCCTCGATTTGTAAAGGCTCCATTTCTGATTCACGATCAATTATTTTAGAAATATTTTTATCTACTTTTTTAAATTCTTTATAAGCATTATTATAATGATTTACTGAGGTACCAAGAGTATTACCCAATTTAATTAAAAATTCCTCATAACTAGCAATGTGCCGACTTAATTTTTCAACATTAATGCGAATTTCTTTAGCGCTCTCTTCAATTTGCATAGCACGCAAACCCTGTAAAACTGTTTGGAGATAAGCTAGAAATGAAGTTGGTGAAACAATGATAACTTTTTTATCTTTAAAGGCATATTCAATTAAGTCGCGAGTATTAACTTTAACGGCGCCGACCTTATTTACTAACAAATCATAATAAATAGCTTCGGAGGGAATAAACATAAAAGCAAAATCCATAGTTTTTTCAGCCGGACGAACATATTTAGCAGTCTCATCAATTCTATTTTTTAAATCTTGCTTAAATTGTTTTTCCCATTTCTCTCTAGTTTCTTCATCTTTAGAATTTAAAATTCTTTCATAATTTTCTAAAGAAAACTTAGAATCAACCGGAATAATTTTGTCTTTAACAAAAACCACCGCATCAACAATATCGCCGTTCTTAAAAGGATACTGCATTTGATAGGAATTTGGTGGTAAAACGTTTTTTAAAGTTTCTTCTAAATAATACTCACCCAAAACACCGCGTTGTTTTGGATTCTTTAAAATATCTTGTAAATTTTGCAATTGGGAAGAAAAATTAACAATTTGTTTATTGGTTTCATCTAATTTAGTGAGTCGTTCGGTAACTTCACTAATAATCTTGGCTGATTGTCCGCCAATACTTTGGATTAATTTAGCGGTATGACCTAAATGATCCTGAGTAGTACGATGAGTTTCTGATAATTTGCGATCAATATCGGTGCGCAAATCTTTATTTTGCTCAGATAATTGAGCTAATTTTTCTAGCATGACAATCATTTTTTCATTATCAGCTGGGGCTGAACGCTTTAATAATAAAAAAATCACTATTACTAGGCCTAAAGTCATTAAAATACCTAAAAGAAGCAAAATTCCGCTATTCATAAAGTAAAAACTAAGAGTAAAGGTTGCTTCTATATTACCATAAAGAGCTATAAGCTAAAATATTGACATTTCGCTATCTCCATGATAAAGTTAGCCGTTAACTATAGATAATATAGTTGATTACTTTGATCTTAAAAAATAAAAAAAGAGGCAAACTATATATAATTTCAGAAATTAAAATGTTTAACTTAAATAATCTCTATCATGAAGAAGATTTTTATTATTGCCATAATCGTTTCCGTGATTGGTGCGACGGCGCAAGCGCAAGAAGTGTTGAGTTATCAACATAACTATCCCTGCAAAATCGGGATAAGTTTTACTAAAGACGGTTCAACAACTTTTCCCTTTTACAATTCCTTAGGACAAGTTATTTCCTCCGGCAACATTACTACTCCGGCAGCTAATATTACGGCCGACCAAAAGTACGTTTACTATTATTTATGGGGCAAAGATAAAGCTCCAGAATATTTAAAAGCTCCTATTTTTAATGGAGTGGTAAAAATAGTAGGCCGTGGTAATAAATGTGTTATCCCCGATGTAGTAGTTACAATTCACAATCAAACTGGCAAAAACGATTTTTGGTTTGAAAAAAATCCTACCTTATTTGGCAAGAAGGCAAGCGATGACTCTTTATTCCAAACAGTAGCCATGACCAAAGAAAAATTTTTTACTGTTAGTTTCAGAATTGTTAATGCCGAAGGAAGGACTGCTGATTTTCAATCAAAACCCATTAGTCGGGAAGATCCTCACGTTTACTTAACTTATGACGACATAAAAGCGGCCTATGACAATAGACCATCGGCTGGAGTGTCTATTGTTAATGTGACCGGACAAAACCAGATTACCGTAAAAATACCTGGAAAAACCGATATGGTTATTCTTAATGGTACTAGTGGCTGGGTTACTCTACCAAAAGGTAATTATACTGCTCAAGTTCAACATGAGACGCAAGATCCAAAGGATAAAAGAAATCCTAAAGGCAGGGTAATAACCAATTACATACATTTTACTGTTGACGATTTTATAAACAAAGTTACCATCGGCACCGGAAGCCTCTACGGGCCAGAATACTTAGTTTATAATTAGTTTACAGTTATTGAAAATTAATAGCACAATAAGGTTACCTCGGTAACCTTATTTTTTTATTTTAAAAAAAAGAACCACTATCAGTAGTTCTTTTTTTATAATCTAAAATTTTCAATCTAATTAAATCCAAGTAATACCAGCTACCTTATCTTTTTCTTCTTTAAATCTCATTATTCTTACACCCTGAGTATCACGACCCAATTCATTAATAGAGGTAAAAGGCAATCTAATAACTTGTCCCTTTTCAGAAATAACAATTAAATCTTTTTCTTCCATAGTTTCAGCATTTACTAAGAAGGCATTAACAATTTTGCCGGTTTTATCGGTAATATGAGCAGTACGAATACCAGAACCGCCACGATTTTGAACCTTATATAAAGAAAAATCAGTACGCTTACCATAACCATTTTCCATAATAGTTAGTATCTGATATTTTCTTTTCTTTTCTTTGTCTGTTTTGGCTATACCCATACCAATTAAAGCGTCACCTTTCTTTAAACGAATACCATAAACACCAGAAGCATTTCGGCCCATATCACGAACATCGGTTTCTTTAAAACGTACTGATTGACCATTAGAAGTTACTAGCTGAACATGATCTGAACCGCTAGTTGGTTTAGCCCAAATCAATTTATCATCACCTTTTATTTTAATAGCAATTAAGCCAGATCTTCGAACATTTGCAAAAGCACTAAGTTCAACTTTTTTAACCAAGCCTTGTTCAGTGGCAAAAAATAAATATTTACTATTTAAAATTTTATCTAAAGGTAGAATAGAAGTAACCTTTTCTTCACCTAAAAGCTGTAAAAAATTTACGATTGAGCTACCCTTGGCAGTACGTGAGGCTTGAGGAATCTCGTAAGCCTTTAATTGGAAGACACGTCCCTTAGTAGTAAAGAATAAAACATCACTATGGGTAAAGGTAGTAAACATAAATTCTACCGTATCTTCTTCCTTAGTAGAAAGACCGATAACTCCCTTTCCTCCTCGAGCTTGAACTTTAAAGGTATCTGGGGTAAGACGCTTAATATAACCGTCTCTGGTCATCATAACCATGGTTTCCTCGTTAGGAACTAAATCCTCAATATTAAATTCCTTAACACCACTAACAACAACCTGTGTCCTTCTCTCATCACCATAAGTATCGGAGAGCTTAGTAATTTCCTCTTTAATAATACTTCTTACCTTGCTGGCTGACTTTAAAATACTCTCCAACTCCTTAATAAGTTTCATCTTCTCTTCCAATTCTTTCTCTACTTTTAATTGCTCTAAATTAGCCAAACTCTGAAGTCTCATTTCCAAGATAGCAATAGATTGACGTTCAGATAACTTAAATTTCTTAATTAAATTAAGTTTAGCTTCGTCTTTATCTTTAGAAGCTTTAATAGTCTTAATAACCTCATCGATATGCTGTAAAGCAATCATTAAACCCTCTAAAATGTGAGCACGATCTTTAGCTTTATTTAAATCAAATAAAGTACGACGTTTTATCACTTCTTCGCGGTGCTTAATGTGTTCTTCTAAAATCATCTTAAGAGTAAGAATCTTTGGTTGAATACCATTAACCAGAGCGAGCATATTAAAGTGGAAGGTCTCTTGTAACTGAGTATACTTATATAAAGCATTTAAAATCTTTTTAGGATAAGCATCGCGTTTTAAATCAATAACCACGCGAACACCATCTTTATCAGATTCATCTCTAATATCTTTAATATTTTCAATCTTTTTTTCTTTTACTAAATCAGCAATTTTTTCTACTAAACTAGCTTTATTAACCTGATAAGGAATCTCAGAAATAATAATTTGAAAAGAACCATCTTTTCTCTCTTCAATTTCCGCTCGGCCACGCATAACAACACCACCGCGACCAGTAGCATAGGCGGTTAAAATATCTTTTTGATTATAAATTAAACCACCGGTTGGAAAATCTGGACCCTTAACAAATTGCATTAAATCTTCAACGGTAGCTTCTGGATTATCAATTAAATGTATAATGGCGGCAACTAATTCTCTTAAATTATGAGGAGGAATATTGGTGGCCATACCTACCGCAATTCCCATGGTACCATCTAATAACAAATTAGGAAGTTTGGCTGGTAAAACACAGGGTTCTTTATGAGAACCATCAAAGTTTGGTATAAAATTAACTGTTTCTTTCTCAATATCAAACAACATTTCTTCAGCGATATGAGAAAGTTTAGCCTCAGTGTAACGCATAGCAGCAGCACTATCACCGTCCATAGAACCGAAGTTACCTTGACCTTTCACTAAAGGATAGCGCATAGAAAATTCTTGAGCCATACGAACCATAGAATCATATACTGCCATATCTCAATGTGGATGATATTTACCAAGAACTTCTCCGACGAGTCTTGCAGATTTTTTAAAAGGCTTATTATGATAAAGTCCCATATCATTCATAGCAAATAATATTCTTCTAT
>JALOQQ010000031.1 GCA_025453315.1 Planctomycetota bacterium | reverse complement strand
AGTAATTGGGCGCGAACTCGCTCTAATAACGGTGAGTATTTTGTTTTTTCAGAAAACTCAAATAGCCATGAAGGGAATATTCGTCGTTTAACCTTACATGGTTTTGAGGGCATAAACATTAAGAGTAATATTGGTGTTTTAGCTGTACAAAAACTTAAGTAGTTGTTTATGGTTTATATTTTAGGAAAAAGTTTTTAAAATATTAATACCCTCGTTTTTAAGGGGGTATTTTTTTGTGCCTTTTCTTAGAAAAATGCTTTTTTTATTGACCAAAATTTAAAAAGTCGATAAGATAGTAGCATGTTGGAAAAAATTAGAAATTACTGCATTATTGCCCACATTGATCACGGCAAATCCACTTTAGCCGACCGCATGCTAGAGATTACTAATACGGTTGATAAGCGTAAAATGAAAGATCAATTATTGGACAGTATGGATTTGGAACGCGAGCGTGGTATTACCATAAAATTGCAACCGGTAAACATGCAGTATAAAGGTTATAAATTAAATCTTATTGATACTCCGGGACATGTTGATTTTTCCTATGAAGTGTCTCGTTCGTTAGCAGCGGTTGAAACCGCTATTCTTTTAGTTGATTCTACTCAAGGTATTCAGGCGCAAACTCTAGCTAATCTTTATTTGGCCCTAGAACAAAATTTAACCATTATTCCAGTGGTTAATAAAATTGATTTGCCGGCCTCCAATATTACTAAAACGAAAGAAGAAATAGTTCGTTTATTAGGTTGCTCTGAAGAGGAAATAATTCCTGCTTCGGGCAAAACCGGCCAGGGCGTTGAAGATATTATTCAGGCTGTTATTGAAAGAGGAGCTCCGCCCGCAGACAGTCAAGAAAAAATGGCTCGCGGTTTAATTTTTGATTCTAATTATGATAAGTATCGTGGCGTAGTAGCCTATGTTAGATTATTTGATGGCGTAATAAAAAAAGGTGATAAAATTAAATTAATTGCCACTGGCGCCGAGAGTGAAGTTTTAGATATTGGTGTCTTGCGTCCTGATTATTTTTCAACTACTGAATTAAAAACTGGTGAAATTGGTTATATTGTAACTGGCTTTAAGCAGGTTGGTGAATGTCGTGTTGGTGATACTATTACTCTTTCGGGAAACGGCGAAGCCAAAGAACCTTTAGCTGGTTATAAAGAAGTAAAGCCCATGGTATTTGCCGGCATCTTTCCTAAAGAAGGAGATGCTTTAGAAGATTTACGTGAAGCCATGGAAAAATTAAAATTAAACGACGCCTCTTTAATGTATGAAGCCGAACGTTCCGATGCTTTGGGTTTTGGTTTTCGTTGTGGTTTTTTAGGACTACTCCATTTAGAAATTTTTCAAGAACGTTTACGTCGCGAATATAATTTAAATATTATTGCCACGGTGCCGAGTGTGGCCTATAAAGCTTATAAAAGAAATGGAGAAGAATTTATTGTACGTACTCCACAAAAATTACCTAATCCCGAAGAACTAGAAAAAATTGAAGAGCCTTGGGTTAATTTAGATATTATTGTGCCTCAAGAATATTTGGGAAGTATTATGCAATTAGCCCAAGAGAAAAGGGGAATTTATAAAAACACCGAATATATATCTGCTAATCAGGATCAAGCTCGCGTTATTTTGCATTATGAGATTCCGATGTCGGCTATTTTAACTGATTTTTATGATAAGATAAAAAGTGTTAGTTCTGGTTATGCTTCTATTAATTATGAATACTTAGGTTACCGTGAAGCCGATGTTGTAAAATTGGATATTTTAGTGGCTGAAGAGCCAATAGAAGCTTTAACTACTATTGTTTATCGCGATGAAGCTTTTCGTCGCGGCAAGGAAATCGTAGAGATTTTAAAAGAGACTTTACCGCGCCAACTTTTTGTGTTAAAGTTGCAGGCCGCTTTAGGTGGTAAAGTAATTGCGGCTGAACATATTTCAGCGATGCGTAAAGACGTAACCGCTAAATTATACGGTGGCGATGTAACGCGTAAACGAAAACTTTTAGAAAAACAGAAAAAGGGTAAAAAGAAAATGATGGCCGCTGGACGTGGTAGTGTTGATATTCCTTCCGATACCTTTATTAGAATACTGAAAAAGTAATAATTATAAAAAATAATAATTAATAATATATGAAACTAAAACATCGTCGAGTCATACGAATAGCTTGGGCACTGATTTCGCTAATCGTAGTGTTTTCTATGGTTGCTTGGTCAATACGATTTGGGTTTTAAGCAAACTCAATTTTAGTTGCATGACTTCGTTATGATTCAAAAAATTTGGACTGTTCTCCCCAGAGCTGATGAGGAATTTTTTTCTCGTTTTCCTAAATACGGTAGAATATTGCTTCAACTCCTTTATAATCGAGAGATACGCGAAGAAAGTTTGTTAGAGGATTTTTTGCAAGAACAATATAATTCTGAGTCCGTTCAAAAACGCTACTCGCCTTTTTTATTTAGAGACATGGAAAAGGTGGTTGATTTAATAATTAAGTATATTAAATCAGGACAAAAGATATTGGTTTACGGTGATTATGATGCTGATGGTGTTACGGCTGCTACAGTACTGTATCAGTCACTTAAAATTCTCAAAGCCGATGTGGGTATTTATTTACCAGATCGTGTTAGTGAGGGTTATGGTTTAAATAAAAAAGCTTTAGAGCAGATAGCTAATCAGGGGTATAAATTAGTTATTACCGTTGATACTGGAATAAGAAATAAGGAAGAAGTTATTTACGCCCAGAGTTTGAGCTTGGAAGTTATTATTACCGACCACCATGTTTTACCAGAAACTGAAGAAGATCTCCCACCCTGTTTAATTATTAATCCGGCCGATCAAAAAGAAAAATATCCTTGCCATTATTTGGCGGGTGTGGGTGTAGCCTTTAAAGTAGTTTGCGCTTTAATTAGTCGCGCTAATTTAGCTAATGATCAAAAGTTGCTTCTCGAAGAATTAAATTTAGATTTAGTAACTATTGGCACGGTGGCTGACTTAGTCAGCTTAACTGGTGAGAATAGAATTTTAGTAAAAAAGGGCTTAGAGATAATTAACACTTTTGGTTTAAAGAGGCGAGTGGGTCTAAGTGAACTAATTGATATAGCGGGAATAAATCCTTATAAGACTAATAAAGAAATTAGTGTTTGGAATATTGCTTTTCAAATAGCGCCCCGTCTTAATGCGGCTAGTCGTTTAGAACATGCTAATAGCGCTTTTGCTCTATTAGTATCTAAAGATAGAGATGAGGCTCGCCAGATGGCTGATGATTTGAATAAATGTAATGCGGAAAGACAGAAGATTACTCAAGAAATAGTGGCGGAAGCTGAGAAACAAATTACCTTAGGTCAACTTCAAAAGCAAAGCTCTATAATCGTAATTTGTCCGGAAGGACAATATTGGAGCGAGGGTGTTATTGGTTTGGTGGCTGGTATGGTATGCGAAAAATATCACCGTCCCACTTTAGTAATTACCAGAACTCATGAAATACCAGCCGATAGTCATCAAGCCGGAGCTGGTCTTTCTGGAAACATTACTGTTTTTAAAGGTTCGGGTAGAAGTATAGAGGGGTTTAGTTTAATTGAAGTTATTGAGACTTGCGGCGGAGTGACTGGCTATTTAGATAAATATGGCGGTCATCCTATGGCTTGTGGCTTTAGTATTATTGGTGATAGTAATTTAGAAAATTTTATAGCTGGTTTTAAAAAATTAAGTCAGGATAAGCTGGGAGAAAAAGAATTAACTCTTAAAGTAACTATTGATTTAGAATTAGCACTTAAAGATTTAACTTTCGATTTGCTTAGTGAGCTAAAGGAATTAGAGCCTTATGGTCAAAATAATTTTCAACCTAAGTTTATGAGTAGAAATTTAGCTATTTTAGATATTGTAAAAATGGGTCAAGAAAGCCAACATATTAAGTTTCGTTTAGGTGATTCTTCTTCTGGAAATTCTCTTTGGGCTTTAGCTTTTTCTCGAGCCGAAGATTTTATTAATCTTCAAATTGGCGATCGAGTTGATTTGGTGTATTATATAGAGAGTAATGAATTTAATGGTCGCAGAGATTTGCAGATGAAAATAATTGATCTCAAAAAAGTTGGCGACTAAAATAATTATTTATGTCTAAATTAATCACTTATACTGATGGTGGTGCGCGTGGTAATCCTGGTCCTTCCGGAATTGGTGCGGTTATTTATAATGAAGAAAAAAAAATTGTTGCCACGATTTCTAAATTTTTAGGCGAGGGAACTAATAATCAAGCTGAATACAAAGCTCTTATTGTGGCCTTAGAAAAAGCTAAAGAATTAGGTGCTACAGAATTACAATGTTTTTTGGATAGTGAGTTGGTGGTTAAACAATTAAATCGTGAATACAAAGTTAAAGATCAGGATTTGGCCCAATTATTTTTAAAGGTTTATAATCTTTCCTTAAATTTTAAAAAAATTATCTTCACTCATGTGCGTCGAGAATTTAATAAAGAAGCAGATAAATTAGCTAATGAAGCCATGGATCGGGGAGTGTAGTACCTGCACCTGGTTATTATCTAAACAATAACCTAAGGCATAAAAGATTGTTCATCAATAAAAGAGAGAATAAGATAACAAAAAAAAGAGGTTAAATGCCTCCTTTTTGTTTACAAGCATCGTAAATTGGCACAGCTTCGGTGGCGTATTTCTCGGCCATCGGTCCAGCGCCGTTATAGGCTTTAAAACAAGCTTTTAAATCAGTGCCACAATTTTTTTCTTTTAATAAATCTACTGTGGCTTGAAGGCTAGTTTCAGGATCAAATAAGTCTTTAGCGGAATATTGTTTGCCATTAACTTTAGCTATTGGCACCCCATCTTTTTTACCAACAAAATAATTATGTCCTTCTGGGAAAATAGTAATTTGAGTTAAGCCAATACCATGAGAAAAGCGCCAATCCAAACCAAGGTCTGGTTTAGTCGCATCGGCCTTGTCGTCATTTTTTATAGTATCGGTTAAAGCTACATTGTTATAAGTAAAGCCAGAATTTTTAAGTTCATCATAGGACCAAGTTCCTTTAACGTTTTCATCGTGACCAATAGCCCCAACTCGCCCATTAGATTCTTTAACAACAAAAGTATACAAAAAACATTCGTCAGTATTATTAGCTTTGGCCACTTTTTTAATGAGAGTATTCATCTCTGCGCCAAAGGCGGGAATGGATTTTTTACCAGTAATAGCCTGGTAACTACTATCACTAAGTACCTCAATGCGTTCAATGGCCCTTATTTTAATGGGCTTAAGAGCTATTAAATCAGGATTAACTTGTAGTAGTAGCATATAAGAAGTCAAAAGAACTATTAAACCGCTTACACCACCGCCAATAAACTCTTTCGCTAAAGTAATGCGTGAAGCATCGCCGGCTGATACTAGCCATATCAAGCCGCCGATCATCGTGACAATAACGGCCAAAATCCCACCTATGTTAATGGCATATTTATAAAGACCGGCAATATATTGGCCGATCCAGGGAACCTCGCAGGAACCATCCTGACAATCAACATCAGAAAAACGAGCCATGCCCGGAATTTTAATTTGTAATTTATCGAAAGGATTGGTGAATTTAGCATCACCGCTACTAGTTGAGCTTGTTCCAGCTGACTTTATCATTGAGCCGGCAACATTACAGCAACAAACCGGTTTTTGATTCATGGTAAAAGGAGCTTTCTCGCTACAATATTCTTTACCAAAGACCACTAACCTTAAACCCCTTGATTCACAATACTTAGTATCATCACTAGTTAATTCACCACTATTTAATTGCCAAGCACAATTACCAGCCGCTTGCGCTGTTGTGGTTAAAAAAAGAAAAAAAATAAAAGAAAAAAAGACAATTTTTAAAAGCTTGGTCTTTTTCATAGTTAAGCCATCTTGTATTTAATAATATTCTCTTCCGCTAATTGTTTAATATGATCTATCTCTTTCTTTCCTGTTGGATTAGTAAAGAGATGTTTAAAGCGTCCTTGAGCAGAAAGATAATTTTCTACCGGAACGGGAGTAAAGTTGTTATTAATACTACTTTTACTTAGTTTACCGTCAACATATTCCAAAAGAGGATAGAGCCCAGTTTGAACAGCGAGTTTACCCATTTTAATAGCATCATCAGATTTTATTTTCCAACCAGGAATACAAGGAGCTAAAATTTGTATATAACTAGGACCATTTATTTCTAAAGCCTTTTTCACTTTAGCCGTAATATCATCAGGAAAGCCAGCTGTGCTTTGTGCAACATAACGAACGCCATGAGAAAGAGCAAAACTAATCATATCTTTTTTTCTTTGTTCAGCGCCAAAAGACTTGGTCTCGCTAATTTGATCGCTAGAGGGGGTGGTAGTTGTAGCGGCACCATAAGGAGTAGAACCAGAGGCTTGAATACCGGTATTAGAATAAGCCTCAGTGTCGTAGCAAATATAAAGGAAATCATCACCGCGTTCCCAAGCACCGCTTAATAAACCAATACCAATATCAAAGGTAGCACCATCGCCACCCTGAGCAATGATTTTTATTTTTTTCTCACTTTTATTTTTTTTATTTTGCTGATTTAAAGCGGCGCGGATACCGGAAGCTAAGGCCGAGGAATTTTCAAATAAGGAATGAATCCAGGGCATACCCCAAGCACTATTAGGATAGGCAGTGGTCGTAACTTCAGAACAACCAGTAGCATTAGCAATAATAGTATTTTCTGGATCTATTCCTCGCATTGCGGCCATAACTGCTACAAATTCGCCACAGCCAGCACAGGCATTATGACCAGAAGAGAGAGGAAGTTTTTTATTTATTTTTTTTACTATAGACATATGTTTGATTATTTTTTTAAAATTTAATTAGATGAGCACCAGTTATAGCTTTCCCTGGTTCCACAGGTATATGTTCCTGGATAGGTGTAAGTTGTATAGCCAATATTACCATTACCCGATTTATCTTTACAGAATTTTTCGCATTCGTCTGGCGTAGTATGATCTTTACAAGCAGTATACATTGACGACCCAAATAGACCAACAGAACAACTACAACAAATATCAGCTTCATTTACACATTTAAACGATGAAGTCATTGACCAAAAACCCTCCCCAAAAGCTTTACATTTCTCTTCTGGTTTACACTCTACGGCATTAGCAGTAAAACCAGGAGCTGCAAATTTACAGGTTAAGAATTTTTTTGATGTATCTGATGCAAAAACTCTATTACCCTTACTATCTGTTTGAAGGTTAAAACTAGCTTCTCCGCCATCGGGATCGCAACAAATAGTACCACCCTCCTGAATACTGGTTACGCCCGGTATTACGGCGAACTTACTCGGTGCTACTAATTCTGTATTGACGGTGCCTAGTATCATATAAGAGCCGAGGGCAAGTAATAAACCAACAACTCCTCCACCAATAAAATCTTTACCCTTTTCTATATTACTAGCATTACCAGCTGAAGCTAACCAAAAAACACCACCAATCATAATAACAATAACGGCCAATATTCCAGCTATCATAATAGCGTAATTATAAATATTCTTTATATAAGTAAATATTGGTTTGGTGCTGGCCTCTAGTTGAGAAGAAACACCCTTTTCAATACTAGTTCCTGGTATGCTGACTTGTGGGGTAAAATAAAGATTTTCTATCTTTTTTTCAGCCCTAGCTTCTGTTGGCAAAATAACCATAGTAAAAGCCATTAGCATTTGAAAAACAAAGATGCCAAGAAATAAACTAAGGATTATCTTTTTTCGATGATTAAGCGCAAATAATTTACGCATATAAAGAAAATAATTTTGAGCTTATAAAAATATAGTCTCAGAATTGTTATTTTTAGAAATTAAAATATTTTTTATAGTTTCTTTGTTTATTTCTTTACCACCTAAACCAGAAACAAAACTTTTTATTTTCGGAATTTTATTTAAGTACCTATTAGCGGCAGCCATAACATCTAAAGCTAGTGGTCCACCATTTCCCAAATCAATCGCTTTATCTAGAACACAAATTTGTTTGTGATTTTTAATAATAGCGGACACTTGTTCAGCTGGAAAAGGACGATAAACTTTTAGACGTAAAAGAGCGACGTCATTTTTTTTGTTATTATCAATAAAGTCTTTAATAGTGCCGCTAATTGAACCAAGAACAACAATTAAGTTTTTGGCTTTCTTGGAACCGTAATATTCCACCAAGCCATTATTAAAAATAGTTTTTTTGTCTTTTACTTTAACACCGATTATTTTTTTATAATTTTCATATTCTTTATTAATGGTGTTGAGAGAAGAAATCAAATCATCGTGTAATTCTTGTCTAATAGCTTGATAATGAAGAGGGGAGACTAAGGCGCCTAAAGTAACTGGATTGTTAACATCCAGATACTCTCCTTTAGTGGCTTTATAATCTGGGAGATATTTTTTTATTTCCTTAGTACTTGGTATGCTAACGGCTTCATAAGAATGAGTGAGAATAAAACCATCAACATTTACTAAAACCGGAATTTTTAATTGTTCCGCTAATTTATAGGCCATAATATGTTGTTCTACGGCCTCCTGATTACTTTCAGCAAAAAGCATTAGCCAGCCAGAATCGCGTACAGTCATGGCATCGGATTGATCATTCCAAATATTTATTGGTGCTGAAATAGTACGATTGGCTAGGGTCATTACTATTGGTAAACGCATTCCAGAGATACAGTAAATAACCTCATTCATTAACAATAATCCCTGAGAACTGGTAGCACTATAAACGCGTGAACCGGCGGCACTGGCGCCCAGTATTACCGAAGCGGCGGCAAATTCACTTTCTGTCCTAACATATTCAAAGTCAGCTTCTTTGTTGGCTTGAAAAGAGGCTAAATCTTCAACAATGTGGGTTTGTGGAGTAATAGGATAGGCAGCTACAACATCGGGTTGAATATTTTTTATAGTCAAAGCAATGGCATGTGAGCCTTCAACTAATTGAGTGTTTTTATTATTATTTTTCATATCTATTTTAGGCTATATTTTATGAGTATTTATATATTATTATTTAAAAATATTTTAACTCTTTTTTGCTATTTTATAAAGCGTGGGGGCGGTGGGTATAAGGCAGGATTTACCAAGCCATGCCTTTCGGGTTCGACTCCCCCCACAGGCTGCGTCTCGCCGTCGATCGGAAGGGCGTCCGTTTCCGTCGAGGAA
>JALOQQ010000030.1 GCA_025453315.1 Planctomycetota bacterium | reverse complement strand
TCTTAAATAAATGAATATTTGGGCAAAAAACATTAATTATTATTGCCGTTAATACAAACAGCTCTTTTTGGGGCTGTTTTTTGAAAATATGAAAAAAATATTAATTATTTTAATACTTACAATACTTGTGTTTTCTTTTTCGAATCCAATTTTAGCTCATCCCGGAAATACCGACTCTTTAGGATGTCATACTTGTAGAACTAATTGCTCTTCGTGGGGATTGTATGTTGGAGAATATCATTGTCATCAATCAAAAGGAACTACTCAACCATCAGATCCAATTCATAGTACGTGGGGTGATAGCGGTACTGGCTACACGACACCGGCTCCAGAGTATTATTATCCATCTTATACAACCACGCCGACTTGCCCCACAATGTCATATTATGATAGTTTATCTGGAAATTGTAAGTGCATGTCTGGATACATAGTTGACGTCAACATGTTTGGCAAAGAGACATGCGTTTCGGCTGATCAAAAATGTCACGATCAATTAGGGTATGACTCTAGATATAACGTTCTTAAGAATGTTTGTGAATGTAGCTATGGATATGTTATAAGTAATGGGAAGTGTATATCTGAAGATGATTATTGTAAAAATCTTTTTGGTTACGGAGCCAAATATAATACTTTAAAAGATAAATGCGAATGTCGAACGGGATATGTTTTTAACAACATAAAATGCACTTTTGACAGTTCTTCTACTAGCGACGATTATTCATTGCAAGACAATAGTTCTGTTTGTCCACAGAATTCAACCATTAGCTCCGACAAAAAATGTTATTGTAATAGCGGTTACGTTTTAAATTCCAATAAAAATGGTTGCGAAATAAAAACTTGCCCATTAAATTCTTTATTAATAGGAGCTGAATGTGTTTGCAATGAGGGCTACGTTCCTAAAAACAATATTTGTATTACCTACACTGAAGATTGTAAAATTTCTTTTGGAGAAAACGTTTTTGGCAATAAAAACATTAACGTCCCTAATAGTAGTTCTTGTTATTGTAATGATGGTTATCAATGGACTTCTGACATGAAAAGTTGCATTTTAAAACAAGGAATTTTTTGCTCAGAAAATTCAACTTTAGCCAATGATAACAAGTGTTATTGCAACGCTGGTTTTATATTTGACGGAGTAAGTTCTAAATGCATAAAAAAGCCCGCAAAAGGCCAAGAAATAACTATTAAAGAATTTATTGATAAAGAAAAAAATAATTTAACAAAAATTGATGAAAAATTAACAAACAAGCTAAAAGGAAAAATTTTATTGCAAGTCGAGAATAGCGGTCAAGCTTGGTATGTTAACCCTAAAGATGGAAGAAGAACTTATATGGCCAATGGAGACAGGGCCTATAATGCTATGAGAAATTTGGGCGTTGGTATAACCGATAAAGATTTAGATAAATTAAAAAATAATAGTGATTTGGCCAAAAAACAAGCTGGAAAAATATTTTTAAAAATTCAAGACAAGGGACAAGCTTATTACGTTAATTTTGATGGTAAATTATATTATTTAAAAGATGGTGACGAGGCTTATAAGGTTATGAGAACTTTGGGTTTAGGGATTAAAAATGGCGATTTAAATAGGATTTTAATATCAGAATAAAATTAATACGCTTATAAATACAATATAAGATTATTAGGATAAATTTATGAACGAATATTTAACAAAAGTAGAGGCAAAACAAAAATATTTAACAAAACGAAGATTTAAATTCGAACAATTAAATCCTAATCATTTCTTGTCAAAAGATGAAGCTGAATATAAATATTTAACAAAAGAAGAGTTTAAAAGACAGTTGCACATGGAGGGATTTTTGCCAAAATATAAATTCAATCAATTCTTAATTGGAATAGGGATTGTTATATTTTTAACTTATTTATTTAATTTTAATAGAGTGGGTGTGTTATTGCTGGAAATAATTATTGTTACCGTATTTTTAAAAAATATTCAACAAACTATGAAAGAAAACCAACAATATAACAAGACTATAAAAAGTAAAAAACAAAAATATGAATAAACAGAGACTAATTTTACCAATTAGCATTTTGTTGGGGTGCGTTATTTTGGGGGGCTTTATTTATGCTAGCCAAACAAACAAACAACAATCCATAGAAAAACAGCAGAGGTTAGATTTAGATATAAAACAAAAGGAATTACAAATAAAAAAAGAGTCGGACCAACTAAAAGTGGAATGGGACAAGAAGGAATATATAGCGAAAAGAAAAAAAGAGTGCTACGATCTTTATTTACAAGAAAAGAAAAATTGGAACAATGTTAAGGATTTTAGTTATAGTGAAGTAAGGGACGTTTGTCTTGTTAAATACCTATTAGATGAGCCAATAAAAACTAAGGATGAATGTTGGAAAATAATAGCAAGTATCTCAGAATCTACAGGAGAAATTTTAACAGATATGATTTTAGATAATTATAATAATTGTTTGAGTAATTGGTTTAGTAAAGAATTTTAGTAAAAGTATTAATAAAAAATTTCTAGAATTTCATACACCATTAATATAGTATGGTTAAAATTTTTTAATGTAAGTTGTGCTATGAACTATTGTAATATGGAAAAAATATTTTATTTAATTCTGGTAATTTTAGCAACCTGGTGGATAACTAGTTCTTTTTTTAAAAAATATGTATGTTCTCCAAGGGCTCGAGTTGAAAAATTATGGAAGGAGATATTTTCTATTGCTCAAATAATGGACAAAGAAAAGAATAATTCTGCCAAAAGTTTTCTATATATTTCATATCAATACGGTATTAATGAAAAATATAAAATGATAAATGCTTTATTAGATTATTATTTTAACCCAAAAAATGAAGATGACAGGAGTTATATACAGGAAAATAAACCACCTAAAAGCGAAGGAGATTTGAAAAAGGAACATAATACGTCCTGTATTGTTTTAAGAGAGCATGCACAAAATTGGTTAAAACTTTACGACAACAATAAAAATAATAAAAATACGGAAACTTTCTACTGTTTATTTTTAACCCTTGAGCTATATCTAAAGTCTTTATTGTGCTTTTATGATGCAAAATATAACAACATTAATGAACTAAAAAAAATTAACCATAGTTTTAAAAATTTATTAGATTGCCTAGAAAAATTAAACATAGAAAAATTATTACTTTCAAAAATAAAACTTGTGATTAAAAAATATAATTTATTAAATATAGATGTTAATGCCTTTAGATATTCTGAGGTTAACACGGCGTTCAAACTTAATTTTGATTCTCTTTATTTACAAGAGCTTTTTGATTTATTTAATTTGATAGACGAAAAAATTAAAACTTTTAAATCTTAATAATATAAACCATGCTATTAAAAACAAAACGGGCAAATAGCCCGTTTTGAAATAAATAGAAGCGTTGTTGAATTTATTACTCTTACCCCAAAAGTTAGCTTCATTATTCTCCTTAGTTCAACTTCTAATGACATAAAAGAAAATTCTCAAACTCTCATCTGTATTTTATTTTTTATCCTTCACTCTTCTTAGGATCTTTAGATCTCGGGAAGGTTCTTTCTTCTTGAAAACCTCCTTTAATATTTTTCACCTTTACAGACCCACCATTATTACCCAGAACCTTCTTTAATACTCCTTTAGATAGCGCTCTTTTTTTAATTGGAAAACTCACAAGAATCTCTTTTGTCTTATCTTCCTTAAGTTCCCAATTTTTATTATCTCTATTATGACTCAGGGTATACTTTATTAAAATATTCATAAAATACCAATTTATTTAGTAACTCCACTAACGCGACCGACTCGTCAGCTCTTGTTAAAGCACAAAGGCCTACTTACAATAATACCCCCTATAAACCAAAAAGGAAGTGGAAAAAGCGTGCAGTTTTCCCCATCTTCATGGATGGCCTCATCACTATTTAATTTCTTTTGATTTCTGATTAAAAGATTCTAAATTGTCGGCAATCCTTTTAAGAGAGCTCGCTATATCATTAATTTTAAAAATCCAGCTCTTAATCAGCACTATAATAAACCAAAGTATAAATAATGTAATAAAGGCAATAATAATATCTAAATAATTTTGCTTTAAAAATTCGTTCGCCCAATCATTAAAAAATTGAACAGAAGATTTAACTAATGATCTACTTAGATTTTCCATATAAGTAACTTAATTAATAAAATATGTTTAAATTATTTATACAGAGCTCCTGTTTATTACATCTTTTCGGGGCTTTACAATACATATTCCATGATTATAAGGCCGCTTAACATAACTATTTAAAGCAAGTACAAGATATCCTTTATAATAGTATTATTCAATCTTATTAATAAACTCATTTATCAAATCGTTTGAAATTATTACACCTAAACTTTCATTTTCATCTCCGGTTACCATCGACGGTATGCCAATCATGCATCCATTTTGATCAACTGCTAATCCACCTGAATTGCCATAACTAATTTTTGCAGAAGTTATTATTAAACCCTCATCAACTAGTAAACTGCTAACGACGCCATCTGTAATTGTAAGAGCATAACCACCGCTAATCGCAGGATATCCGTATATTTTTACGGGTTCGCCAAATTTTACGCTATCACTACCGCATTGTTTTTTATTTGCATAAGCGGGAAATTTTTTGGGAAATTCGCCATAATACTTTCTTTTTTCTTCATCATAATAAACATCATGAATTTGTAAAAAAGCTATATCATATTCCTCACTTAAATTTTTATCTAACATCGGATAAGCATAATAAATCTCGTTAGGCGCGCCAGTAGCTGGGTCTGGCAAAATAACAAGACACAGAGTGTCGTCAATATAAACATCGTCTTTTGCACTCTCTGGGATTATATGAGCATTAGTTAATACTAAACCATCTTCAGTAAATATCGTCCCCGATCCGCCGGTTGTTTCTTCGTCGTTCTCGCCCTCGCAATAAATATTTACAACAGAGGAAGCTATATTATAATTATTGCTATTTGACGTTTCAAAAAATAAAATTAAAAAATATATCCCTATAATAAACAACCCTCCAAAAATATAAAGCAATTTTCTTTTTGTAGAAAATTTTGATTTAGATTTTATTTTTTCATCATGTGTAAATTTACTGCCGCATTTTGTACAGTATTTTGAACCTTCTTTCATTTCATTCCCACATTTTATACAAAACATACTTTTTAGTTGAAAATTTTTGAGCCGCAAGTGCCACAAAACTTAGCACCTTCGATTATTTGAGCGCCACATTCTGAACAAAATTTATTCTTTCCGCCTGTATTATTAAAAGGTTTTTTTTCAATAACCTCGCCTTCAACCGATGACGGTGTTCCGTTTTCTGATTGTTTAAATTTGGCTTTATATTCTATTTCTGTTATTTTTCCGTCAATTAATAATTGATTTGCTCTTGCAGTTGGTTCTATTTGTTCCAATTGTCTATTATCAAGAGTTATGCCGTACTGGCATACCGGGCAACTTAAAAAATATTTAATTGAATAAGGAATTACTGGAATAAAAAATAAAGTAAACCAGGTCGTGTACTTCGTGAGTGTCCAGTATTCTTTATTGTTGCAATGACTACAATGATTTTTAAATACTGGACCGACATTTTTTATTGTCTGGTGTCCCCAGCCGAAAATAATCATATTTTAGAAAAGTTTTTTAAATTCTTTTTTCCATTGAGCCTTTTCACCAAAAACTATATAAAGAAAAGTAATTTTTATTAATCGTAAAATTATAACCCAAATAATAAGCGTAAGTAATGAGTACCAAAAAGCCTCACTATATGAACCGTAGTTATAATATTGATTAGAGTAAGAACTATAATAAGAATATGGATCATTTTCTGACCAAACACTAAATATGGCAAACGGCAATGGTATATATAAAAATATATAAAAAACTTTAGCAAGACGAAACCACCACCTTTGTTCTAATGTATTTGTAATTATTAGTTTTAATTCTTGTTTATCTAGATTTGAATGACCACATTCGGTGCAAAACTTATGATTTTCCCTTAACTTGTTTCCACATTTTTCGCAAAACATATTACTTTAGTTAGAATTTAAATAATCAGTTATTTCTTGCGGAATTTCTGCGCCACCTTTTATAGCTTTTTGAAAATTAATTCGAGCATTTATTTCGTCTTCTTTTGCCAGATAAGACATTCCTAACCAAATGGCGACATATGGATGTTGATCAAGATTTGTTGTAGACATTAAAGAAATTGCTTGATCAAAATTATCGTTAAAATAATATGCTATTGCTAAATTTTGTTTGGAAACTTCAGATTTTTCGGAATCATATTCATATGCTTTTTTTGCATAAGCCAATGCCTTAGGATAATCTACATATTGAGGCGCAATTTCTTCAAGGTCCATATAAAATAAAGCGAGAGTATTATTTAGTTGAAAATCAGTTGGATTAAGCTCATATGCCTTATTAAAACTTAATATTGCTGAATTTGGTTTGTATTCCAATAAAGCAATTTCTCCAGAAATTAAATAGTAATCAAAGGAATTAACTTTTGTTAAATTTAACGCTTCTTTAAAAGTGCTTAGCGCTTGTTCGTTCTGCCCTTCCGTAACGTACACATAAGCAAGATTTTTGAGAGTTTTTGTTTTATTTTCGTTAGATACTGCGGCTTGACTTGCTTGTTGAAATTGATTTATTGCAACCTGATTATCCCCCGAATTAAAACTGGATAATCCCTCATTATTTTTAGCAATTGTATCTTCATCTAAGCTATTATAAACACCAATCACTATCATTGCTAATACTACTAGAATTGCAATAATTCTTCCTACGCCCCAAGGACTTTTATTTTTTATAATAGATTTAAACGGTTGTGTTTCTGGCACTTTTTTTTCTTCTTTGTCTACATTCAAAAACTTAGTGCCACAACTAGTGCAAAATTTTTGATTTTCATTTAATTTTTCCCCGCAATTTTTACAAAACATATTTTTTAAGTTAATAGAAATATCGCAATTAAGCTAATAACATAAACAGAAACGCCGATAAACACCCAAAGGCTTTATTTGTTTATTGTTTTTTTGCTTCATTAAGACGAATTGGCGGTTCTTTTTCGCCAATAATTATTTTAAGTGGATTAGCCATTAATGGATAAACATAAAGCCAGCTAAATGGTGCAAATAATATGCACCACAGGGCATTTACGGCTGATAATTTTTCAGCTTTTAAAACTTTGACAGAAAAAATAATAAAATAAATTAACAACCCAATGTATGGTATAAATAAAATAGCAACTAATTCACTCTCTACTTCACCAAGGCCACGTATTACAACCATGCTTAAGAACACAATCCAAAATAACGCCCGCAGTTGATTTAGGTATTTTTTCGCTTCTTCTTTACTTTTAATATTTGTTCTTATTTGATATTCTTCCACTGTTTCTCTTGTATTATCCGTGTTTACATTGATTTTATTAATTTGTTCAGTTTTTTTGCTTTTTTTTGCGATCGGCAGGTCAACACTAACATTAGCTCCGCAATGGTGGCAGAACTTTGAACCCTCTTCTATTTTGCTTCCGCAATTTGCACAAAACATATTTTTCATTTTACTTTTTTACTATCTTATAATTATTTTATAAAAAAATTGAATCTTTTACTAATATTTTAAAAAATTAATTTGACCCCACAGCACTACTTCTTCAGTTAAAATCAACACAGAGCCAGCAACGCTAAAATATTTATTTTAGTGCTATATAATAAGAATATAGCAAAAATAGGCTAAAAAATCAATTAAACTTGTTGAGCTTTTTTAGCTTAACAAAAACGGATTGGAAAGTAAAAAAGTAAAATAACAAATATTTCTATTTATTATTTTAACATTTTAAGAACTTAGTTTCTAGTAGTAAAAGCATATAGTAATCCCGTCATTACCGTCATTAAAATTTACTATTTCATGAGATGTCAATCTAAAACTAGCCGGTAATAACTAAATTCAAAAATTAGAATCGCTTTAGAGGGCCTAAATACTAAAACCACCCCCTGAGTCTGGGGGTACCCTCGGTATGAACGCCATTTTAACGATCATCATCTTTCCCCTATATGCTACGACTAAGTTTCGGTAGTCATATGGTAGTCAAAAGGTGATGAAGGCCAATGAATATGTCAATGATTGATAACGATTGAAAAACGCGAATTACCCCATGTTTATTAGCTTTTACTAACTTTAACCAATGTTTATCGATAGAAGCTAAAATAGCGGTATTATGTTTCGAATCCTTGTGCGCCCACCCATACAAAATACAGATGAAAGTCTGTTTTTTTGTTATTTATGGGCGTTTTTATAATAATTCCATAATTTTAAACATGCTTTAACCCATTAAAAAGGTTAAACAAAAAAGCCATTTAAAAAAATGGCTTAAATCATTATAACCAACAATGAGGATCTTCTTCTAAATAATCACCTTTCTGAACAAAAGCACGAACGCGACATCCGCCACATTGCTGTTTCATATTACAAGATCCACACTTTCCTTTAAAATTCCTTAATAACATATTCTTCACCACATCACTATTTTGATAAGTTTTAATGATTTTATTAATAGTTAGAGGAAAAATATTCATTATTGGAATATTAAGCAAAGCACAGGGAGTCATACAACCATCAGAATCAACATTAAAAGTGATCGCCGCCGCGCCACAACCATCAAATACTAACTCATTAACAGTAGACAGGCTCTTTTCTTTTTTAAGTAAACATTTTAATGGATCATTCGTTGTTATATCGATATTATAAAACATTTTTTTTAATCGATATACTTCTTTTAAAAACGCCATTTTCTGTTCACGATTCATACAAAGACCTTCTTGCTCACTAGCTTTGCCAACTGGACGAATATCCGAAAAACTAATTCTACGACATCCAATTTTTTTCGCTAAACCAACCATGTCTTTCATTTCTTTAATCTGAGAGGCCTGAATAGTACATCTTACTGAAGCAATTATATTTGGAGAATTAGCATCGGCAACTAATTTTAGAGCATCAATAGCCTTAGAAAAAGCTCCATCATACAAACGAAATTTATCATGCTTATCGGGATTAATATTTTCTAGACTTACTGAAATTAAAAAACGCTTAAATCCCAAACTTTTAATCAATAACAAATGATCATTTGTAAGCAACGATCCATTCGTAGTTAAAGTAATAAAATTACAACCATTCTCTTTAATTAGTTTTAAAATATCGAAAAAGTTTTTATGCATGAGTGGTTCTCCGCCAGAGAGAACTAATTCTAAATTATTTGAACTAAACTTTTTAGCAAAACTAACAACCTTAGTAATTTGATCAAGAGACATGTCTCGTTTAAGTTGATTAGCTGCTCGGCAATGCTTACAACACATATTACAGCGACCAGTAATTTCAATTTGAATTTGTCCAAATTCTATCTCATAGATATAATTTTCTAATTCAACTTCTAAATAACAATGTTTTGCCATTTCCTTTATTTTTTAAATTAATAAAAAAATAAAAAGGAGAATAGTTTAATCCTCCTCTTTGAATCAAAAATTAATCATTGGTGATTAATCACAAGTGCTACAACTTTTTTTGCCAATGCGTACTCTAACACGTTTCTTTTTCATGACTAAA
>JALOQQ010000029.1 GCA_025453315.1 Planctomycetota bacterium | reverse complement strand
GCTCTGGGGATCGGTATAGGATAGAGTTTGTCCTGAAACGAAAAAGGCAGAGGGTGGATAACCATTGGCATCATTATAGTAGAGTTCAAGAGCGGTACGAAGTTGTTTAATATCAGCAATGCGCTTAGCATCACGAGCTTTCTCTCTGGCTGATTGGAGAGCTAAGACGGAGAGAGTGGCAATGATAGCAATAATTGCTATGACTACGAGTAGTTCGATGAGGGTGAAGGCTAAAGAACTTCTTCCCTGACGTTTGAAGAGAGACATAATATATGATTATATTTATAAGATATTTCTAAATATATTATATATTATTTAGTAAAAATAAAAAACACCGCGATAAACGGTGTCTTTTAAATAACTTTATTATAATTAATCTAATTTTATTCTTTAAAAAGGAAACTTAGCATATTCACTATTCCCTTTTAATTCAGCTTCAATTTCTAGCAAACGATTATATTTAGCTGTACGCTCACTGCGACAAGGAGCGCCAGTCTTTATTTGACCAGTACCCAAGGCTACTACTAAATCAGCAATAAAAGCATCTTCGGTTTCACCGCTACGATGAGAAATAACAGCGGTCATACCATTTTCACGAGCCATATTTACGGCTTTAACGGTTTCCGTTAAACTGCCAATTTGATTCAATTTAATTAAAATAGAATTACTAGCCTTTTCCTTAATTCCCTTCTCTAATCTTTTAACATTAGTAACATATAAATCATCTCCCACAATTTGAATCTTTCCTTCGGTCTTAGTATAAAAATTGATAAAACCAGACCAATCATCTTCAGCAAAAATATCTTCTCCAGAATGAATTGGATGCTTCTTCATTAAATCTAAATAAAATTCAGTCAATTCTTCACTACTTAAAACTTTTCCTTCACGATTCAAATGATATTTACCATCTTTAAAAAATTCAGTTGAAGCGGCATCAATACCAAAAATAATATCTTCTCCCAATTTATAACCAGACTTATTAACGGCTTCACTTAATAATTCAAAAGCTTCTTCATTAGATTTTACGGCTGGAGCAAAACCACCTTCATCACCAACAGTCGTGCTATAAGATTTACTCTGTAATACTTTCTTTAAATTACCATAAATTTCAGCACAAGCTCTTACGGCCTCAGCTTCATTCTTAGCGCTAATTGGTAAAATCATATATTCCTGAATATCGGTAGCCCAAGCGGCATGCTTACCGCCATTTAAAACATTCATCATTGGCACGGGCATAACAAATTTACCTTTAAACTCAGGATTAAACTTACTTAAATACTGATACAAAGGAATATTCAAACCACTGGCAGTAGCTCGAGAGACAGCTAAAGAAACGGCCAAAATAGCATTAGCTCCTAAATTAGCTTTATTTTCCGTACCATCAAGTTCGATCATTAAATTATCAATCTCTTCTTGTTTTTCTGGATCTAAGCCGATTAACTTAGGTGCGATAATATCATTAACATTAGAAACAGCCTTTAAAACGCCATTACCATTATAACGACCATCCTTGTCGCGCAATTCAACCGCCTCATAAGAACCGGTTGAAGCACCCGATGGAACAGCGGCCCAACCCTTGGCACCGTTATCTAGAATAACAGTAGCGGAAACGGTCGGATTACCGCGACTATCTAAAATCTCCAAAGCTCGAATAGATTGAATTTTCATATTCTTATAATAAATTTTAAATTAATTTAATAATTTTTCCCTCTCCATTCAAAGAATCAAAAAAATTATCTTGCAATATATACTCTTCCGATTTTTTAATTACTTTACCAAGCATCTTAATAGCATCCAAAGGATAAGCACCGACCGCTGTTTCGTCAGAAAGCATAACCGCGTCAGCGCCATCAAAAATAGCATTAGCTATATCACTAACTTCTGCCCTAGTCGGAGTAGCGCTATTCATCATAGACATTAATACTTGAGTGGCAACAATAACTGGTGTGCCATGCCAATGAGCATGGCGAATAATATTTTTCTGAATAATTGGTAAATTTTCTACTGGCAATTCTATTCCTAAATCACCTCGAGCAAACATTAAAGCGTCAGAAACAATAATAATCTTATCAATATTTTTTAAAGCAATCGCTCTTTCTATCTTAGAAATTATCTTTACTTTACTCTTAGATCCTAAAATTCTTTTTAATTTCAAGACGTCGTTAGGAGTTTGGACAAAAGACATAGCTACATAATCAATGCCAACTTTCATGCCAAACTTTACATCTTTAATATCTTTAGGAGTAAGTCCACCGGCTTTTAAATTAGTGAATGGGATATTAATTCCTTTTCTGGATCTTAAAATTCCACCCCTAAGAACCTTGGCGTAAATAATTTTATCTTGAATTTTAGTAACGACCAATTCCATAAGGCCATTAACTAAAAATAATGGTTCGCCCTTTTTCATATCAGAATAAAGCTGAGCATTATCAATCGGAATGATTTCAAAATTAGGAGCTTTTTTATGAAAAGAAAACTTCACTTCTGAACCATCTTTTAATTCTATACCATTTTCCGGTAATTGCCCCACTCTAATTCTTGGTCCCTGCAAATCTTGCAATAAGGCAACTTGGGTATTATTTTTTTTATTATAGTCCGTAACTATTTTTCTGATTCTTTTTAATTGTTCAAAAGTAGCATGAGAAAAATTAACACGAACAATTTTTACGCCGGCATCCATGAGAGCATTGAGTTTATCAGGAGCTTCAGTGGCTGGGCCAATAGTAGCAATAATTTTAGTATTCATATAAAAAAGGCAAATGTTTTTAAAAGTTTTTTTGCCAACTTATTAATTAATCTTATTATAAAATCAATATAAAACCCTCCGAAGAAGGTTTTACAGTTATATTATAATACATTTATCTTAAAAGGTGAAATATTGGCCATATTGACGATAATTTAAAAAGATGATACTCTGAAATAAATCAGAAAACCCAAGTATTGAACTTTTAAAAAAACGAACAATGGAAGCTAAAACAAAAGAAGAAATAGCTTGTCTTTGTTTAAGTATAGAACAAAGTCAAGAAAGCACCGAACAAAAAGTGCAGCAATTAAAAAAGCTCATTATTCAAATAGAGCAAGAGTTCCCTCATTCAGAATTACTAAAATATCAATTTTTTGAAACGATAAAATTTTCTTATGAAAAAATTATTAAAAGGTCTTTTAGTCTGGAAAATGAATTTTTAATTCTGAATATAAAAAGCGCTTCTGCTAATAATAAAAATAACCCTCTTCTAGAAGAAGGTAAGTACGAAGTGTCATTCCTCTATAAACCGAAACTATTATTTACCTTTCAACTACCAATTCTTAGTTCTCAAGAAGATTCTGGTATAATAGCTCAGGAATTATTTCTTTTTTTAAGCAATCAAGTCGATGTTAAATATCCCTGTGAAAGCTTGGAATGCATGACCGATCGTTTTTATCGCTCCAATCTACCAGAAAAAACAATAAAGTTATGTCTGGAAAAAAAGAAAAACATGAGTCCAGAAGAATTTGATTCAGAATTAAGGTTTTTTTATCAACTACTTTTCTTTAACTAAACCATAATAAGTCACCACAAGTGACTTATTTTTTATTATAAACAAAAACCACCAGTCGCAAACTAGTGGCGTTTTTATAACATTTTCATTAATTCTTGATAAAACTCTAGATTATTTAAACTAGCTAAACGCTGACCTAAAGGTTCTTTAAGTTTAAAAAGATGATGAAGGAAGGCTTTATTATAATGACGCAATTCAATAAATTTACTTTTAGCATTAATTGGTGAAAAATCATTATTAAAACGAGCATTACTAATATTAATACTATTATAAAAATCTTTATTTAAATTATTTTTTTTTCTATTAATATTATTTTTTTCAGAAGTCCCCTTTAAATTTTCTGCCGATAATTTTTTAATTTTATCTTCGCCTTTAAAATAAAATAACTTGCCGTGTCTTCCCTCTCTGGTCGGCATTACGCAATCAAACATATCCCAACCCAATTTAGCGGCGCGTACAATATCTTTAGGTGAACCGACGCCTAGAGCAAAACGTAAAGAATCTTGGGGTATAAAAGAAGCGGTCTTGGCTAAGACGGTCTCTAAAAAATTATCATCACTATCTAAATGTTTAGCGCCAAAACCATAGCCATCAAAACCAATTTTCACCAACTCTTGAGCACAATGTTCTCGCAAATCCAACTCCGCGCCACCCTGAATAACGCCAAACAAAAGCGGCTTATTTTTACCGGTTAGTTTTCGCTTTTTTACTTGGCGTAAATATTCATCTTTACAACGCTTAGCCCAGGCAATAGTTCTAACAACCGCTTTTTGTAAATCTTCTCTGCTTAGTTCATTGGGCGGGCAATCATCAAGACAAACCATCATATCAACGCCTAAATCAAATTGAATTTGAATCGATTTCTCTGGAGTTAATTCATGATAAGAACCGTCGAGAGGTGATTTAAAAACTACTTTATCATCATAAATTTTACCCATGTTCTTATTCTGATGTATTAAGGAAAAAACTTGAAAACCACCACTATCCGACAATAAAGGCTGGTCCCAATTCATAAACTTATGTACACCTTTACCCTTTTTAATTATTTCCATGCCCGGTTGCAAATATAAATGTAAAGTATTTACCACCATGGCCAAAACACCACTTTTTCTCACCTCTTCCTGAGTGCTTAATTTAACAAAGCCTCGGGTAGCATCGGGCATAAAAAAGGGCGTCTCTAAAACACCATGACCGGTAATTATCCGGCCACGACGTATCTTATTTTTAGTTTCTAAAAGCTTAAACATAAATAATTATCTAACAATACCATCATTACTTAAAGCGGCAATACTATCATCTTCTAATTTGGAAGTTTTAGCTTGAGTCTTAAAATTAATAGCATCTCTAGTCTCTGAATCATTGGCCCTCACTTCAGCGCCAGGAGATAAAACAACAATTTTTCCACTATCACTGACTTCGGGGGTCAAAGCTAATTCAAAATTAGCAGTTGCCTTATAAACGGTTACCGGGAAACGACCTAAATCCCAAATTATTTTATTAGTAGCACTATCATAGAATAAACTACCAGTAGAAACATCCTGATTACCTTCAAAAGAAACATTCTGAGGTAGTAACATTTCTACTCCGGTTTCTGTTAACTCGTGTAAATTATTAGTTAAAGTCCAGCTAACTTTAAAAGTGGTTTTCTCACCAACTTTAGGTGGTAGTGGTCCTTTGCCCACTGGAACATTATCATTATTAAAATAAAGGATTTCTTCCTTCAAATCCAAATTACTATTAATAACACTAGTAATACTATTACTACGATTATCCATAGCATCAATCTTTTCTTTAACATCATCAATATTGCCAAAACTATATTGAGCGTAACTATTTATTTTAAAATTGGTAGTAGCATAATCTTCGTCACTAAAAGATTTTAGCTTGATAGAAAAATTAAGAACACCCTCTTGATTAGGCTTAAGTTCGGCCAAACCTGGAACTTCGTCCTTAGTCCAAGTAATAGTTTTTCCTCTAACCATTGGCTCATATTCATCGTCTTTAAAACTTTTCCAATCAATAAAATCACCATCTAACACCGCCATAATAATTACGTCCTTCATGGTCATTTCTCCTTTGTTATTATAGGTAATAGCGTAATTAAGAGTTTGATTGAAATTTATCGGTTTATCAGTTTTATTATCATTGATAGCTAAAGTTAAATTAAGATCACTACGCATTATTTCCAAATCAATACCATCTTCCAAGAACGAATAGGTTTTACCGTTTTCAGCCTCATATTCTAAACGAAAATTAAGACGCTGGCTATCGGCTATTTTTTCCGCAACTTTATATTTTAAAGAAATTTTCTGACGCGACTCATCTTTATTAACACCGACTACCTGCCAAACCTTATTTTTTATTTCTTTTAGACCAAGTAAATTAGAAACGTCTGTTTTAGTAATTAAGGTTTTAGTTTTACCAGAAATATCCGTCACGTCAGTAGTATTAGAAACTTCAGTAGGAGTAGTTAAAACAGTTGAATCTGTTTCACTAGTGCTTATAGTGTCAGTGTTTGTGGTATTGCTTTTTTTATTACTACCCTTTTCATTATTAGTCTTAGCGGCTAAATCACTCTCGTCACTACTGGCCGCTACATTGGCTTGAATTTCTTCGGCTCTTTTCTGAGCGGCATCTGTTGAAATAACAATATTGTCCGGACTATCAATTACTAAATTAAAGCTGGAGAGATAAGGGTTATGATTAACAAAGATTAATCCTAGATCAGTGTTTTCATTAACAATAACTGGATTAGTAAAATCCAAGCTAAAATCGAAACCCAAATCGGAAACCATAATAGTTTGGGCTACTTCTTTTTTAAATTCACTAGAAAAATTTTCTGGATAATAAGTAATAATGGCATTAATAGTATTTACTGAACCCTTTTTATTAACAATTTTACCTTTTACCTTTATTATCTCTTCTTCCCCAGGAAACATCTTCTCAACATACCAAGAATTATTATTTTTAGAGGATAAAGGAAAACTATCTAAAAAAACAAAATTATCAGGATATTTTACTTCCAACTTTAAATTCTTTAAGCTAACCTGACTTAAATTTTTATAAGAGATAGTATAAAAGAATTCTTCACCAGCCACCACTTTTTCTGGGGCCGAAACGGTAAATTTAATAGAATTATCGTTTCCATTATTATTAAACCAATAATTATAAGCAAAATAAGCACCATAACCGATAATCGCTAAAAAAATAAGCCATTTAAAAAAGCGCAGAATAAAACCTGGACCCTTCTTAATATCCACTCTTTTTACATCAATAATATTACCCTTACGATCTTTATAAATTTCGTTAAGATTCTGATCAATTTCTTCTTGACGCACTTCTTTATTAACAATCTCATCAAATTCTTCAACCTCTTCTTCTTTAGGTAAATGATGTTTAACAAAATCAGAAAAATCAGAAGAGCTTGAGTTTGTCTTTATTTTTTTTTCTTCATTTTTTTCTTCTTCGTTTAAATTATGCTTATCCATATTTTTATAATTAGGCTCTATGTAAATTTTTAATTAAACTATTTTATTCAGCAAATTTATTTAGCCAATAAAACTACCCAATATTTATCGCTATCTAAATTATCTTTTACCATCCAATCATAATCCTTAGAATGAAAACTACCCGCCTGTTGCCAAAAAACTGAAAGACCGTTGTTAATTTTTAAATTACTACTAATTGATGATTCGGGACTGCCAGGTTGTTTCTGCCATAACAAAGAATAACTTAAAACATTTTGACCCTTAGCGCTAAACACTTCTTTTACTTTACTCAACCAATCATCAGCCTTCTCTTTTTTTACTGCTTCAAAAATAGAAAAGGGTAGTTTGTATTTAAGAGTAACAATACCGGTTTTACCAGGATCAATCATCACCCAATTAGCAAAAACGGTTTTATTATTTTCTTGATAACTCTTTGTTCCCGAAAGAGAATCGATAATGGCTCTATTTTCCGTATTCTCAACATAATCATTACTAACTGTTGCCTCGTCAGCGGATTTAAAATAAATATCATTTGGTCTTTCAAAGCCGTTAGCCTCGATTAGTTTACTGCCCTCAGGTACATAAACACGCAACCAATCAACGTTACGAACACCAGTATAAAGATCTTGTTTATTACCCTGATGTTCGCGCTTAATAGTTAAAGTTTTTACAATACTGCCGTCACTTTGAATTTCAATGTCTTGATTAATATTTTCTTTCATAACGCGATCACTTTTACCACCGGCAATATTAGTATGAACTACTTGCAGATAATCAAAATCTTCGGGTTGCATTTCCCCGCCCCAATTACGATCCGAAATTTCTTTTTGTAAATTTTCATCCGTAAAATAGAAAAGAATATCTTTCTCCAACAAACTCTTGTCGAGCGCTAAAAGTAATTTAGCAATATTATTGGAATTTAGCTTCTTGGGCAATTCCAGCATCATCTTATCCATTAAATCTTTAATAATCTTTTTAGGTTTTTTAGGATCATAACCAGAAACTTCATTGCCTTTCTGCTCCACTATACCCTGAACTATTTCCCAAAAATTATCAGCCGAAACCACAACTCCATATTGTTCGTTTAAATCAATTGGTCCAGTGATTTCCAATAAACGCTCTAGAACGGTTGGAGTAATACTAATTACACCATCAACGGTCGAACCACCACTCTTTTCATAAAACCACATAATATTTTGAGCGGAAAGGCGCCAATCTGGCCACCAATTAGAATCCCAGAAATACCAAATAGGACTGACTAAATGTAAAGGTTCGGGAGAGCGTACTAAAACTTTTAAGCCACCCTCAGTATCATAAGAACCGCCCTCTGGTATTTCAATGTTTTTAATATTACCTTCCTTAAAATCAATTAAGGCATAAGAACCCAAAAAACCACCACTAGCCCTTAATTCATTATTATTTTGAAAAACTAAAAGATAACGTTTGTTTTGACTAGCGCCTAAGAAAATCTTAATCGCTTCGGAAAGATCGGTAAATTCTAATAAGGCTTTTTTTACGACATTAGTTTTACTCTTTAAAGTAATAAATTTATTTTGGTATTGTTCGGGTAAATTATTAACACTAATTTTTTCTAATAAACCATTTAAATCATCAAGATCTTTCAGAGATTTCTGACTGAAAAAAGTAAAAGTATCGATAGCAGAAATTATTTTTCCCTCCTTAACATCACTCATGATATTACTGACAGTGGCGCTTAGGTTATTACCCAAATTAGAAACAATCACGCCCACTTCCAGAATCTTCTTACTTTCAGCCGCTAATTTCATTTTAGCATCGCCAGAAAAAGAAGCTAAGGTTAAAAGGATATTACTAATATGATTTAATTCTTTATGAGCGGAAATAAAATTCTCACCGGCCTTAGTAAAACGAAGACTAGCCTTGGCGAAATCTAATTGAGCGGCTGCTTCTGAAGCTAACATCAAATCAGTTAAACCAGCCTGGGATTCGCGCATTACTTTAGCCTCAACATCGGTGCTGACAAACTTATAATAAGCATAAAGCTTAAAAGGCATTATTAAAAGAATTAAAATAAGGGCAAAAGAAAAAGCCGCGCGCAATTGGTGATGACTAAAAATAAACTTGGGCTTAGAGAAATTAAAATGAGGTTTGGAAAAATTAAAATGAGATTTGGAGAAAATGAAATTGGAAATTTCGGTGCTTTCGCCTTTAAGGAAAATCGATTCGGTTGATGAAATAGTTTTAGGGAAACACGGGATTTACATAAAAAGTGGAATTAACTCGGGTACATTTTTACCGCAGGTGGCAAGCAAAACGGGTTGGAATCTTGAGGAATTTCTGGGTCGATGCTCGCGCGACAAAGCCGGAATTGGCTGGGATGGATGGAAAGATGCGGATATTTTTATATACGAAGCAATTATACTCAGAGAATAAAAAACGTGGCTGTTTGTGTTAGTTTTGAAAACCTTATTTCTGGTTACTAACTAAAAACCTCGCGAAAAACTTTTAATGATTTTATTTCGCCCAAATTATCGAAATGCAACTGGTAATAATCGATTAAAACCGAAACCAAAGTATCGCGCATTTTTCGGGAAATTTCAAAATTGCCTATCTCATGAATTTTTAATGATGAAAGTTTAATTAGATTTTCGGTGGCTTCCTTGTTG
>JALOQQ010000107.1 GCA_025453315.1 Planctomycetota bacterium | reverse complement strand
ATCTCCTTAGTACTAGTCTTGCCATAAGAACCGGTAATACCAATAACAATAGGCTGAGCGATTTTTAAAATATTATAAGCCTTAATAATAATATTCTTTTTTAATAAATAATCTAAAGGCTTAATTAATAATAACGACGTTAAAAGTAAAAAAGGGAGAAAAGGTATTAAAACTATAAAAACAAAAAGACCTATTATTAAGTTAAAATAACAAGTACCCCCAACTAAAAACCAAAATAATACCAAAGGAATAAAAAAAATTAACTTTGCTTTAATAGTCCAAACTATTTTTTGACGCTTAGCTAAAGACCACCATTGATAATTTTTATAAACAAAAGCCAAAAAACGATTAGCTTGATAAGACTCCCTTTGTAAGATATAGAGTAAATTTTTTAAAATCATATTTTAAAACCACAATTGGGCAAAAAAGATTTTTTTAAATTCTTCGGGCTGATCCAAAAAGACATAATGGCCAGCATTGGACACTGGAAAAAATTGAGAATTTTTTATTAATTTATGGGTCAATTCTCCCTGATTAAAAGGCGTATCCTTATCATTGCGACCCCAAATAATGGCAACCGGAATATCTAAAGTTGCTAATTCGGATTGCAAATCTTCTTTAATAATTTTTTGATAAATATTAACCATAGGACCAGCTTCTAAATAATCTGGAGAATCAATACTTTTATAAAATTTTTTACGCATTTTCCGACCCCAGGATTTTAAAAATGGTAAACTAACTATAGTTTTAAAAATTTTAGCCCCCAGCCAATAAATCTTTTTCTTTAAATTAAAAACTCCCTGGCGAATAGCAGAAGAGTCGATTAAAATTATTTTTTTAACGCTAGATTCTGTACTCTTATTATTAGCTACATATTTAACCGCTAAAGCTCCGCCAAAACTATGACCAATAAGAATTGGTTTTATAATTTCTAATTTTTCCAAAAAACTTTTTAAAAAATTAGCATACTCCAATAAACCCCAAGTCTGTTTTGGTTTTTCGCTACCACCAAAACCGGGTAAATTAAGAGCAATAAAATTATTAGTTTCACCAATAATCTTAAGTAATAAATCAGCGGTTGAATTCCAACCAGGTAAAAAAACAGCGGCTTGTTTAGGATCAAAACGATCGCTGATAAAATAAGTAATTTTTAAATTATTAACAATAATTTGCTTCTTTTGCATATTACTATTTTAATAAGCTCCAATTTAATAAGCTCCAATTTAATAAGCTCCAATTTAACAAGTTCTAAAATTATAAGCCCAACTACTATTTATTTAAATTATTACGATTGGCTAATTGACCGCAGGCCGCCCATAAATCCGAACCAGCACTATGGCGCTCAACAACTTCAATTCTAGAATTTATTAATATTTCTTTAAACTTCTTTATCCTATCTGGAGTAGAGGTAGTAAAATTATTTAAACCCGCATCATTATATTTAATTAAATTAACCATATAAAGTCTTCGACCCTTTAATAAATCAGCTAATTCTCTAGCCAATTCTGGAGAGTCGTTGACCTTATTAATCATAATATATTCTAGCATCACCTTACGACCATTTCTCTCAATATAATTATCTAAAGCTCGAAATATTTTTTTAAGTCCATATTTTTCATTAATAGGCATTAAGTTAGAGCGCAAATCATCATTGGGGGCGTGGAGCGAAAGAGCTAAATTAAATTGTAGTTTTTCTTTAGAGAGACGCTCAATTCCTTCAATAATTCCCGAAGTGGAAAGTGAAATCTTACGAGCACCAATATTAAATCTTTCTGGATCATTAAAAACTTTAACTGCTTTAATAACATTGTCATAATTCAAAAGTGGCTCACCTTGCCCCATAAAAACAATATTATCAACTCTTTCGCCACTATTTCTAATTTCTCTTTCCCAAAGTAAAACCTGAATAACAATTTCTTCAAAATCTAAGTTTCTCTTAAAACCCATCTTACCAGTAGCACAAAAACTACAACCTAAAGGACAACCGGCTTGAGCGGAAACACATATTGTTATGCGTTTATCACGATTTCGAATAAGCACCGATTCAATAACATTATTATCCTCTAATTTAATTAAGGCCTTAGCCGAATCACGATCGCTAGACCAATGAATATCGGATGAGATGTCTAGGGGACAAGAAATTTGTAATTTTTCCCTTAAAGAAAATGGTAAAGAGCTAGCCTCTTCCCAATCAGTAATAAAATTCTTGAAAATAAAAGCATTAACCTGCTTATAACGATAAGTTGGTTCGTCCTTTAAAATTTCTTTGAGCTTAGTTAAAAACATATAAAATATAAACTTATTGTATCATGAATAATTATAAAAATAAACTAAAATAACAGCTTATTATATTCAATAATTATAATTATTTTATTCTAAAAAATAGCTAATATTAAATAATTTATAAAAGGGATGTTATTTGACATCCCTTTTTTTATTGTTCTAATCTTTTTTGCTAATGTCTTTTTCTAAAACTTTTAATTTTATAACAAAAAGCTTCATAATATTTCACCGTCATATCTGGGCCAGATTTAGAGTGTTTAATTTTAATAATCTTCACCCCCGACTTAATATAAGGTTTTTTCCAAGGACCAAACCAAAAGTATGATACCTTAGAAACTGGAATAATAATATTATTGGCCGGTTCGGTCTTAATATTATTATCAGAACCGCGATAGCGATGTTTTTGGGCAGAAACCGTAACACTAACAATTAAACTAATAATAAGGAAAATTATCTTTCTCATCACTCTATTTTTTAGTTAAACAAAATAGTTATTTAAATAATATTAAAAGAACATCAATTTATACTAATAAATTTAAAGTTGTCTGTCAATTAATAAAAATAAACTCTTCCCCATACTCCAAAGCAATTACGTCGTATAATAAATCCTCAAGCGTAATTTTTTAACATTATAAAAACATCCTTAAAGGATGTTTTTATAAACTAAAATTTTCTTTTAAAAATTATTTTCTAATAACAACAATAGTGCATTTAGTTAACAAAGCCGTTAAAGCGCCAATAGCGGCTAACATGGGAGCTAATAAAATTCCGGCTACGCCAACTGTGAGGGGAAACTCAACCACAACCTGATCTTTATCATTTTTTACAATAATACGACGAACATTACCTTCTTTAATTAATTCTTTTATTTTCTTTTTAACATCTTCTCCTGAAATTTTAAACTCTTCTT
>JALOQQ010000106.1 GCA_025453315.1 Planctomycetota bacterium | reverse complement strand
AATTATTTTAATAATATTTTAAAAGAGCGGATAATTCATCCGCTCTTTTTTATTTCATTCTAGTTATAAGAATCAACTAGGCCGTCTTCATTATGATCGTAGAAACAAGATGGAGTGTAATTATGCCAGCACCATTGCCAGTCTGTACCACTGCCATAATTAGAAGGGTTAGCTGAATCGGGCAAACCTCTCTTTTCCTTGAGCATATCCAGTGACATACCGATCCAGATTTTGTTATCAGCTAGTTTTTCGCAATCTTCTTTAGACCAATCAGAATGCTTTTTACAAAGTTGCCCAGCCTTGGATTTATCCCAAGCATCCTGTTCGGCCTTAGCTTTAGCGGCCTTTTCTTCTTCGGCTTTCTTTTGTGCTTCCAGTTCAGCTTGTTTTTTAGCTTTCTCTTCTTCAGTAAAGACTCTAGTGATATTTAAAGATACGATGTCTGATTTATTACCATTTTCAGCCTTGATAGAAATAGTATTTTGTTCGTTAGGCAAAAGAACTTTACCAGTAAAACTACCATCAGGCTTCTTGTCTATATTACCATTTTCAACAGTGACCTTGGTTTGAGAAGGAGTAACACTTCCCTTAATATCAATACTTCCAGCTTGGACGCTTTGATTATTAGTCGGTTCGGTAATAGTCAGCTTAGGCGCTTTATTGTCATCGATCATACCGCTGATCAATATGCCCCAAATTATAAATGATAGGACTAAGACAATCCCGCTATAGATCATCTTCTTTTTCTTGTCGGTCGTCTTACTCTTCTTCCAGATATACCAGAGGGCTAAAGCTGGTATAGCCAGATACCAGAAGATAATCCCGACAATTACCAAAATGATAATTTTGATTACTTTCATAGATTTGAATTATTTAGTTTAAAACCATCATAACGATGATTAAAATGATAATTATAAATATGACTGCGCAACCGCAGTTCATTGTTTGTAGAAATAACCCTTCCTTGGGTTTATCACCTTTGGTTAATTTGAAACTGCCTTTTTTGGCATTCAAATCAGCACCGCAATGTTTGCATTTGACCGCTTCGGCCAAAATATCTTCGGCGCAGAACGGACATTTTTTGGTTGTTTGAGATTCCATATATTTTTTTATAAAACAAAAACGGACACCCGACCTGGTTGCGAAACCACACATGGTATCCGTAAGGACCCTATTTGTGTTCGGTCGGAATGTCCGTTCCTGTACACAAATAAGGTAAAATGGATCTGTTGATAAGATCCGACCTTACGAATAATAAATGTGGTTTCGCATTTAAAATATAGCTTAAATACCCATAAAAGTAAAGTAAAAGAACAAAAAACAGGATACAAAAATCCTGCTTGTAGTTCCAAAATCCCACTTAGTTGAGTAGTAGAGATTAGAAACGAAAAAACCCAGCAAAAGCTGGGCATTCGGGTCAAACCGATACTAAATTGTATTGGCGGAGAGAGTGGGATTCGAACCCACGGCACCCTTTCAGGCGCGACGGTTTTCAAGACCGTTCCATTAGACCGCTCTGGCATCTCTCCAAATATTCTATAAATTGTCTTGTAAAAATTTCTTCAAACTTAACAAATCTTTTTTTTCTGAATCGTAGTGATAAGTATTTATACCAACCGCTTGTGCACTTTTTACCGCTTCAATATTATGTTCAAAATAAACAATATCTTCTTTACTTAAATTAAAATGCTTTAACATTATTTCATAATACTTAAAATCGGTTTTTTCTGGATTATGGGAAAGGGTAAAAACTTCATAAGGCATCTTATCTAAACCAAAAACTTTCATTTGTTCATCGTTAGCGTTAGTAAGGATTATCTTCTTATTAACAAAACTTTCAAGCAAAGCAAACATTTCTTGAAAAAGACCGCTTTCTTTTATTACTAACGTATTAACTGCATCAACAAGAATCGTTTTCATATGCGGAGAGGGGGGGATTCGAACCCCCGATACGCCCGTAAAGGCGTATAACAGGTTAGCAACCTGCCGCTTTCAGCCGCTCAGCCACCTCTCCAAAAAATAAAAGCCTTTATAGGCTTAACCACTAGAATTCTCTTTTCTCTTGTAGTATAATAGAAATATATAAAATACTACCAAAAAAGTCAATTCATTATGAAAGGAAAAAAGACCGAAAACGAAAATAAGGAAATAAAGGAATTAAATTGGCTCATACCAGAATACCATAAACACGACAAAAGTCGTAATTGGTATATTGGCGCCATTATTATTGCCGTAGCTATGGTAATCTATTCCCTAGTTACTCTTAATTTCCTTTTTGCCCTTATTATTATAATGGCCGCCGTCATTATTATTATTAATGACCATCAAGAACCTAGTCTGGTAAATTTTGTTATTAACCGTAAGGGTATAGGCGTTGGTAAAAGATTCTATGAATATAGCGCTTTGAGTAACTTTGCGGTTTTATATAAACCACGCGAAAATGTAAAAAGTCTTTACTTTGAGTTTAAAAATCCCGTACTACCTAGACTTTCTATTCCTTTAGAGAAAAGTAATCCGGTTGCTATCAGAGACTTTCTAAATAAATATTTAACAGAAGATCTAGAAAGAAATAATTTACCCCTCTCCGAACAAATTTCTCGTCTATTTAAATTATAATAAAACAGCCTTAAAAGGCTGTTTTACTTTTTAAAGCGTTGACTTAGTTAACTCTTTTTGATACATTATTCATACCAAAAGGACGCGTCCTTAAACGCGCCTTTTCGTTCTTTAATGATCAAAAGCACTCATAGTTTAATGGATAGAACACAGGATTGCGGATCCTGTAATCTAGGTTCAATTCCTAGTGGGTGCACATTTTCTACTACGGATTTATTACTTGTTTAATAAATCAACTCATATTATTCTCATGCTTACGCTGGATTCTACAATTACCAGCCTGCACAAAGTTGGTCGCACTATAGCTAGCCGTTTAAAAAAAATAGATATTAACACGGCGCGCGATCTGCTTTTTTATTTTCCTTTTCGTTATAACGATTTTGGTCAGACTATTAAAATCAGTGAATTAAAGGCTGATACCTTAGCTAATGTTATTGGGGAAATTGAATTAATCCAAAACAAACGCAGTAAATTTAAAAGATTAAACATTACCGAAGCCTTAATTAAAGACGAAACTGAAACCGTTAAAGTTATTTGGTTTAATCAGCCCTTTCTAGCTAAAACCTTAAAAGTTGGTGAGACTATTTCTTTAGCTGGTAAGGTGTCTGAACAAT
>JALOQQ010000105.1 GCA_025453315.1 Planctomycetota bacterium | reverse complement strand
AATTATTTAAAATATATAAAATTTCCTCCACTTTTTCTAAAGCAAAAACCGGAATCATTAAAACTGCTTTTTTCTTAATAACATCTAAAATAGCCTGACGAATTATTTGAATACCTTCATCGCGTGATTCGTGATAACGGCCCGCATAAGTCGATTCAATAAAAACGTAGTCTGCCCCATTAATAAGTTCCGTATTTTTTAAAATCGGGGTTGGTGTGTTACCTAAATCACCAGAAAATACTAATTTCTTCTCCAAGCTCCGCTCTTTAACTCTAACCTCAAAAATAGCGGAACCTAGAATATGACCGGCATCGCGCATTTTAATATTAATTTCTGGGGTAATCTGTTTTTCCTGACCATAATTCAAAACAACAATATTCTTTAATATCCCAGCAACATCTGATTCTAAATAAAGCGGTATAGAATTGCTGGCTATGGCTTCTTGAAAAATTATCTTAGCTGAATCTAATAACATTACTTCTACCAAATCTTTAGTAGCGGCCGTGCAATAGACCTTACCACGGAAACCCTCTTTATAAAGTTTAGGTAGACGACCACAATGATCAGCATGAGCATGGGTAAGTAAAAGAAAATCAACATTTTTTGGGTCAAAACTAAAATTTTCAGCATTTCGGTTTAAAGAAAAGAATTCACCCTGGAATAAACCACAATCAACAATAAATTTATTTTTTTCGGTTTCAATTAGGGTGCAAGAACCCGTAACTTCTTGGCAAGCGCCATGAAAGGAAACTCTCATAAAATAATAATAAATAATTATATACTTATTATACCATCGTTAATATTAATGGGAAAGTTAAAATTATTTTTTTAAAATAATATAATATTTACTATTAAATTTAAATAAAACTTGACATTAGTTAGTTTTTATTATACAATTTTAATAACAATTGTTTCATTCAAACTTTATAAAAAATGAAAAAAATAAGAAATCCCTGGGGAAGAATTTCCCAAAAAGCCTTAAAAAAAATAAAAGAAAACAGAAACATTGATCAACAAATAGAAGAAGATTTTTTCTTCTTGTCATGTGCAACAAGTTAGTAGTTAGTTGTTTTAGTTGTTTTTAGTTTTACAATTGGTTTATAATTGGTTTGTTTTAAAAAGCCGTGCTTCTTCGATGGACACGGCTTTTAACTTTATAAAAGAGTTTTATTAAATTTAGATAGTAAATTTATTATTCTTTTTTCTTAGCCATTTGTAATTTAATACCTCGGGCTTGATTTAAAACTTCAGAATTAAAACTATAACTAGTTTTATTTTCTTCACGATGTTTTTTAAAAGCCATCTTAATCAACTTTTCAATAAGTTCATCTATTTTTAAACCGCTTTTTTCCCACAAATGATGGTAAAGCGTTCCGGGTAAAGGATTAATTTCGTTGGCAAATATTTCCTTGCTGTTTTTATTATAAAGAAAATCAAAACGAGCAATGCCCGAGCAACCCAAAGATTTAAAAATTTTTTTAGAATACTCTTGAATTTTTAAAGTTGTCTCAGAATCTAGACGAGCTGGAATAAAAATATTATTTTGCGCCTGACCCAATTGAGCACCACCATCATTTAAGTATTTATCTTCATAACTAAACAAATCTTTATCAAAAGAAGATTCTTGAATTAAAGAAGCGCGTAAGCTGTTATTACCAATTACCGCACAAGTGGCATCAAGTACCGGCTCCACTCCCTCTTCTACCACTATTTTATCATCATAATGAAAAGCTAACTCACAAGCATTAATCAAATCTTTTTCTTCTTTAACTTTACTAATACCAATAGAAGAACCTAATTTTGCCGGTTTTATAAAAAGTGGAAAATGTAATTTATCCTTAATCTCTTTAACAATATTTTCTTTTCTTTCGCGCCAATCGTGACGTAAATAGTATAAAAATTTAGTAGTCGGCACATCAATAGATTGATAAAATAACTTTGTTAGAGCTTTATCCATGGCTACTGCCGAAGAAGTCACACCACAACCAACAAAAGGAACATTCAGAACTTTAAATAAACCCTGTATGGCACCGTCTTCTCCTAAATTACCATGAAAAGCAGGAAAGGCTAAATCAATTACAATCTTTTTACCAAATAGACCTTTTCTTTTAAAGATCATCTTTTTAAAAGAAGCTTTTAAGTCTAAATTATAATCACCAAATTTATTTAAATTCTCCTCTGCTTCACCCGAACTAAAAAATTTTAAATAACCCAATTCTTCACCAATAAAAAATTTTTCTTCTTTACTAAGATAAACCGGGACAATATTATATTTTTTACTTTTACGTAGTTCAGCTAAAATCAATTGTCCAGTAATAATAGAAATGTCGTGCTCCGGACTTTTGCCGCCAAAAAATACACCAATAGTTTTTATTTTTTTCATATTTAATTATAATTATCCGGCCAATCATTCTGAAAAATAATAGTATCGCCGGTTTTTAATATTTCCTTTAAATTATTATGCGCCTCTAGGGTAGAGTTGTAAAGAAAATAATTTTTAAAACCAATTTTATCAAACTCCTCCTTAATATAAATAGTAGCACTATTCTTTATTAATAAAACTTGATCAATTTTTTGTTCAGCATAAACATGAGCTAATTGACGATGTATTTTTTCTGACTCTTTTCCCAATTCAACGAGACCTGGCGTTAAAACTATTTTACGACCTGAAGCGCGAGACAAAACCTCTAAACCACTTAAAAAGCCGGCATAATTACCATTATAACTATCATCAATAACCACAACCTTGGTATAAGGATTAAAAATTGGCTGCAAACGATGTTCAACTACTTCTACTTTAGAAACTCCTTCGGCAATAGTCGGTAAGTCCAAGCCTAAACTTAATGCTAATTCCACACTCAAAATAATTAAATCAATATTATGTTTTGCTAAAAGGACCGTAGAAAACTTTTGTTGACGATAAGTAAATTCTAAACCCAAAAAATTTTCCTTTATTTTTATATCACTAACTAATTCCGAAGAAACTCCTTGATATTTTTTAATCTTAAAGAAACCAACATTCTCCTTGATATTTTTATCACTAAAATTTAACAAAGCTAAATCACTAGTAGCTTCGGCTAATTCGTATTTAGCCTTAATAGTATTTTGTAAATTACCGAATCTCTCTAAATGAGCTTCATTAATACCGGTTAAAATTGAATAATTAGGTTTTACTAAATCACAAATTGTTTTAATATCCCCTCTTTGATATGCCCCCATTTCTACAATAAAAATTTTTGCTTT
>JALOQQ010000028.1 GCA_025453315.1 Planctomycetota bacterium | reverse complement strand
CAACCTTCTTGTATGGGTGATTGCGGCGATGATGGCTGTGGTGGATCTTGTGGAGAATGTTCTTATATAGGTATGAATGCTTATTGTGATGGTTCATATTGCCAATGTTCTCCTAGTACCTATGGTGAATGTGGTAGTGATAATGGTTGTGGAGGTGTTTTAGATGATATGTACGGTTATTGTAATAATCCGAATGAAGTTTGCGAATATGGCTATTGTAATTGTTATCCTAATACTGCCGGTGAATGTGGAGCAGATGATGGTTGCGGCGGCGTAATACAGGATGGTTATTGTAATAATCCTTATGATGTTTGTGAATATGGTTATTGTAATTGTTACCCCATAGATTGTTCTTCCGTGTCCTGTGGCTCAGATAATGGCTGTGGTTCCATTTGCGAAGTTGGTAGTGGTTGTTACTAAGTAGTGGTTATTACTAATAAGTTTCTTATTAAAGTGAGTTAAAAAGCAATCTTGAATTTTTTATTCTTTTCAGTTAGAATAATAATATTAAATTATTAATTTAATTACCTATGTCAGTACCTCCAAAAAGGCGGACCGCCAGTTCGGCTCGAAGAAGAAGGTCTCATGACGCTTTAAAGAAAACAACTTTAAGTGCTTGTCCTAAATGTGGTAAAGCTACAAAACCTCATATGGCTTGCGCTTTCTGTGGCACTTATAAGGGCAAACAAGTTGTAAAAATAAAAAGCACCAATGAGAAAAAGAAAAAATAATAAATACCTAATTAGAGCAACAGAGCACGCGGTTTAATTTCCGCGTGACTTTGTGTTAGAGAGAATTATATGTCTAATCGTCATTTAGCTAGAACTATAGCCATGCAGACTTTATTTGCTTGGGATTTTAATGGTCAAAAAGAAGCTGACTTGGAAGAAATTATTGCCGTTAACTTTCGTAATTTTGCTCCCAACTTTGATGATGGTGGTTTTGTTAAAGATACAGTTAAAGGAGTTTTAGATCATTTAAAAGAAATTGATGATTATATTACTAAGTATGCTACAGAATGGCCTTTAGATCAGATTACTTGTGTTGATCGTAATATTTTGCGTATCGGTGTTTATGAATTAATTGTTAATGATCATATTCCACCTCGCGTTGCTATTAATGAAGCTATTGAAATAGCCAAGGCTTTTGGTGGCGAATCTTCGGGTAAATTTGTTAATGGTGTTTTAGGTGCGATTTATAATGAAATGCCTGAAGATCGTAAAAGAATAAAAGGTGATTTTGATGAAGAAAAAATTGAAGAAAGTGAAAATAATACTAATTCCGAAGTTACTAATGAAGCGCTTAAAGAAAAAAATCCTCCTGTTAAATCAGAACAAGAATTGGAAGATGAGGCCGGTCTCGAAGTTATGTTGGACAAAACTCATTCTGAAGATGTAAACGAAGATGTAAGTACTAATGAAAATGGTATTGTAACTGAGGAAATAATTAGTGAAACAAAAAATTAAAATAAAATTTAGAATTAATTATGATAAGATGCGGCTGTATTATTTTAGTATAGCCTCATATTGCCATAATCTCACTTATGAAAGATTTCTCTCAATTAGAGCAAGATATTAAAGTTAAATTTAATAATCTTGATTTGCTTCGTCAGGCTTTAGTTCATCGTTCTTATCTTAATGAGCATCCTAGTTTTGAATTGGGTAATAATGAGCGCTTGGAGTTTTTGGGCGACGCTGTTTTAGAAATTATTATTACCGAATATCTTTATCAATCATTTTTAGATAAACCAGAGGGAGAATTGACTAATTGGCGAGCGAGTTTAGTAAACGCCAAAATGCTTTATTTAGTAGCCAAAAAATTGGGTGCGGAAAACTTTTTATACCTCTCTAAGGGAGAGTCAAAAGATAAGAATTTAAAATCTCGCCAATATATTTTAGCTGATGTTTTAGAGGCAATTATTGGTGCTATTTATTTGGATCAGGGAATTGGGGCAGCTAAGAAGTTTGTTTTAGAAAATATTGTAGTTCATTTAGAAGAAATTTTAGCTAACAAGCTATACCTTGATCCTAAATCTCGTTTTCAAGAATTGGCTCAAGAAAAAGAGGGTCTAACCCCAATGTATAAAATTTTAAAAGAAGATGGTCCTGATCATGATAAAACTTTTACGGTTGGTCTTTATTTGGGACAAGAATTAATTTCTAGCGGCAAGGGTAGCTCTAAGCAAGAAGCTCAGATTGAAGCCGCCGAAAAAGGATTGAAAAAAAGGGGTTGGCATAAAGATGAAAAATAATTTATTAAATTTATTTTTATGATTAGTATTAAAGATTTATTAAAATTTGCCGCTCTTAATCGGGCTTCAGATTTACATTTAATTGTTGGCCTCATGCCTTTTTTAAGAATTGATGGTGAATTAGTGGCTATTGATTCTCTTTTTTCTAGCAAATTACCATCTAAAACCCCAGCTTTTAAACGTTCTTCAGCGGAAATAGCAGCCTATGTTAAAAAAGTTGAAAATTCTGAAATGCTTAAAGCCTTAGATGAGCTTTTGGATAAAGACAAAAAAGAAAAATTTATTCAAGAAAAAGAATTAGATTTTTCTTGTTCGGTTGATGACTCCCGTTATCGAGTTAACCTTTCTTGGGAAAAAGGTAATATTAAATTAGTAGCCAGAGTAATTAGTTCTTTAATACCGAGTATGGAAGAAATTCTTATGCCCCAGACAGTTTATGAATTATTGAATTTAAAACAGGGCCTAATTTTAGTTACTGGACCTAGTGGTTCGGGTAAATCTACTTCTTTAGCCGCTATGGTTAATTATATAAATAGCCACCGTGCTTGTAATATGATTACGGTTGAAGATCCTATTGAGTTTTTATTTACTTCAGATAAAAGTTTAATTTCGCAAAGAGAAATGGAAAAAGATACTAACTCTTTTGGCGCCGCCTTAAAACATGTTTTGCGCCAAGACCCTAATGTGGTAATGATCGGAGAAATGCGTGATCTAGAAACTATCTCCGCCGCTATTACTTTAGCCGAAACCGGACACCTTATTTTAGCCACCTTACACACCGGTAATGCTTCTCAAACTATTGATCGCATTATTGATATTTTTCCTCCCCATCAACAGAATCAAGTTAGAACTCAACTTTCCATGGTTTTAACCGCTGTTATCTCTCAAAAGTTATTAGTTAAAGTGGGTGGTGGGCTCGTGGCCGCTCGTGAAGTTATGGTAAGAAATACGGCTATTTCTAACTTGATAAAAGATGGAAAAGTCGGCCAAATTAAGAATGTTATTGAAACTGGCCAGGCTGATGGCATGATTAGCTTTACTCGATCTGTTAAAGAATTGTTGAAAAGTACCTTAATCAGTGATGAAACAGCTAAAAATGCCTTAAAAGATGAAAGGATTTTGGGCTAGTTATTTGGCTTATAATAAGTCTTGACATTATTTTTGATTGTTGTATAATTTTAATCAGCGTTTTTAAAATTTCTTATCATCAAAAAATACATATGATATTAAATGGTATTCAAAAAAATAAGCGGTTATAAAAGACTTGTTTTTTAAGTTTTTTAAGAACCGCTAAAAGAGCGGTTTTTTTGAATCCTAAGTACCAATTTAAGTCAGATCTATCAGTATTTATCAATTTTATATAAGTTTTTTAAAATTAAATGACAAGACCGTGAAAAATTATTTATTAATTTCTTATTATCTTGTTATTTAATGAACTTTTACAACTTAATGTTAGTAAATTTAATGTCAATTATTAAATGCAATTTCGAAAAGAGTTTAACGAACGTTTCAAGAGAGAAACGTAAAAAACGAGCGCTTTTAAGACAAAAGCGTGGGAAAATCTCGTAAGAGCATATAACGGATGCCTTGACATAAGAAGACGATGAAGGACGTAGCAGCCTGCGATAAGCTTCGGTGAGGTGGCAAGCAACCTTTGACCCGAAGATCTCCGAATGGGGAAACCTATCCCATTGAAGATGGGATGTGCTTTTAGCGCAAGCTAAAAGGACGGATACCCGGTGAACTGAAACATCTTAGTAGCCGGAGGAAAAGAAAAAAAATTTCATTCCCTAAGTAGTGGCGAGCGAAAGGGGAGGAGTCTAAACCTACAGTACTGCAACTTGATTTTACTTCGTGTATTATTGGGTTAGAAGGATCTAAGTCCACATGTGCAGTAGGTGTTGCAAGACGGAAACGTTTATTTCTTAGAAAAATAAAACAAAGTCATAAATAGCAGTTTTTAACTGAAGCGAATTGGAAAATTCCACCAGAGCGGGTGATAGTCCCGTAAGTAAAAAGAATTGTTACTTTGTAGTTTTTGTTCTTAAGTAATACGGGACTCGTGAAATCCCGTATGAATCTGGGTCGACTATGACCCAAGACTAAATACTTCTTATGATCGATAGTGAACAAGTACCGTGAGGGAAAGGTGAAAAGCATCCCGGTGAGGGAGGTGAAATAGTACCTGAAATTATATGCTTACAAGGAGTCGGAGCCGTGTTTTACACGGTGACGGCGTGCCTATTGAAGAATGAGCCGACGAGTTTATCTATGTGGCTTACATAAGTTCGGTCGCCGAACGTATGTGGAGTGAAAGCGAGGGTTAATAGCCCGTATAGTATTTCACTTTTACGCATTAGGATTTCTTAGTGCGTTAAAAGTGAAATACTGGTCGCATGGATAAGACCCGAAGCCTGGTGATCTAGTCATGGCCAGAGTGAACTTTAGCGAAAGCTAAAGGGAGGCTCGAACCCATTAGTTGTGCAACACTACGGGATGAGTTGTGACTAGAGATGAAATTTCAATCGAACTGGGCGATAGCTGGTTCTCCTCGAAATAGTTTTTGGACTAGCCTCGGATGCTGATCGTGGGGGGTAGAGCACTGAATGAGATAGGAGCCGCAAGGTATCCTTCTTAACCAAACTCCGAATACCCATGAATGAAGTCCGGGAGTCAGACTATGGGCGCTAAGGTCCATCAGTCAAAAGGGAAACAGCCCAGACCGCAATTTAAGGTCCCTAAATATAGACTAAGTGTAAAAGGTGGTGTTGTGACCACGACAATTAGGATGTTGGCTTAGAAGCAGCCATCATTTAAAGAAAGCGTAATAGCTCACTAATCAAGTTGTTTCGCGCCGAAAATGTATCGGGGCTCAAGTCTATTACCGAAGATGCGGAAGTTAGTAATTTATTACTAACTTGGTAGGGGAGCATTCTATTTCGCACTGAAGCCATTTCGTAAGACGTGGTGGAGCAAATAGAAGAGAGAATGTTGGTATAAGTAGCAAAAAGGCAGGTTAAAACCCTGCCCACCGAAAATCAAAGGTTTCCTGGGCAACGTAAATCGACCCAGGGTTAGTCGATCCTAAGTCAAACCTGTTGTAATGACAGGGTAGTCGATGGATGAGCTGGTTAATATTCCAGCACTACTTGCGTTTTCCGATGGAGGGACGCGATGCTAAAATTTTAGCGTGTTACTGGTTATACACGTTGCTGGTCTCAAGAAACGATCTAGGCAAATCCGGATCATAGTTTCAAGAGATTGTCAGGAGATAAAGTCGCAAGACGGAGTCAACTTAAATCAAAGTGTCGACAAGAAAAACTTCTAGGGTTAAGGCGTGAGTAATCGTACCGTAAACCGACACAGGTAGATAAGGCGAGAAGCCTAAGGTGTACGAGAGAAACTTCGTTAAGGAACTCGGCAAAAAAGCGGCCGTAATTTCGAGATAAGGCCTTCCCGCGCAAGCGGGACGCAGCTAAAGATCCCAGGGGACTGTTTACCAAAAACACAGCTTCCTGCTAACTCGCAAGAGGATGTATAGGAAGTGATGCCTGGCCAGTGTCCGAACGTTAAGAGGAGGGGTTAGTCGCAAGACAAAGCCTTGAATTTAAGCGCGGATGAACGCCGGCGATAACTATAATCGTCCTAAGGTAGCGAAATTCCTTGTCGGGTAAATTCCGACCTGCACGAATGGCTTAACCACTTGGGAACTGTCTCAACGAAGTACTCGGCGAAATTGCAATGTGAGTGAAGATGCTCACTAATCACAGTTGGACGAAAAGACCCCGTGAAGCTTTACTACAGCTTGATATTGAATTAGGGATACATATGTTCAGAATAGGTGGGAGCCTTCGGGCGCCAGTGAGATACCACCCTTGTGTGTTTTTAATTCTTACCCCGACTTGTCGGGGGACAGTGTCTGGTGGGTAGTTTGTCTGGGGCGGATGCCTCCCAAAATGTAACGGAGGCGTTTACAAAGGTCGGCTATCCCGGAATGGAAACCCGGGAGATAGTGTAAAGGCAAAAGCCGGCTTTACTGCGAGACCAGCCAGTCAAGCAGTCGCGAAAGCGGAACTTAGTGATCCGACCATTCAATATAGGATGGTGGAAGCTCAACGGATAAAAGCTACTCCGGGGATAACAGGCTAGTCAGGTCCAAGAGTCCACATCGACGACCTGGTTCGGCACCTCGATGTCGGCTCGTCGCATCCTGGGGGTGAAGAAGCTCCCAAGGGTTTGGCTGTTCGCCAATTAAAGCGGCACGCGAGCTGGGTTCAGACCGTCGTAAGACAGGTCGGTCTCCTATCCACTGTGATCGCGGAAATTTGAGGTGGCCCTTCTTTAGTACGAGAGGACCGAGAAGGACGAAGCTCTAGTGTGTCAGCTGTCCCGCCAGGGGCATTGCTGAGTAGCTACCTTCGGTTAAGATAAGCGCTGAAAGCATCTAAGCGCGAAGCTGTCACCAAGATTAGATTTCATAGATTGGTCAGAGATTATGACCTTGATAGGCTCTAGGTATAAGCATAGTAATATGTTCAGCCGAGGAGTACTAATAAATCATTTGATTTTCCCACTCTTCTGTTTTAAAGAGTAGAGTATTGTAGCTCTTCTAGAAATTGCGTTTAATAATTGATATCAAGTATATTGAAATAAAAAGACACCATTGTTCTGGTGATTCGAGCGAAGGGGGTACACCTGATCCCATCCCGAACTCAGAAGTTAAGCCCTTCAGCGTCGATGATACTTGGGCCATCCAAGCCCTGGGAAAGTAGACCGTCGCCAGAACAATGGTGTTTTTTAATTGAAAATAATAAAAGTTTCAAACCCAATAAGACTCCTGTTGAATATTTTTGTTACTCAAACGGTTATTTTGCTCTTTTGCAGAATTTCATGCTTGTAACAATAATATTTATTAGGAGTCTTTTGTTTTCACGATTTAAGTTTCAATATCTAAAAAGTCCCCAATAATTAATAATGGTTTATTTGTAATTAATTTGTTTATTGTTGAATATCCTTCTTTTTTATACTACAATTACCCTATAATACTTAAAGCGATTTAGCCGCTTTTTTCTTATGATAAAAGTTGTAATTCTGGCTGCCGGTAAAGGCAAAAGAATGGGTGCGGAAGTACCTAAGGTTTTAGTTCCTATTGAGGGCAGGCCCATGATTAAATATTTATTGGATGCAGTTTTTGAATCAAAAATACTTATTAAATCTGGCAAAAACATTAAGCCTATCTTAGTTGTTTCTCCTGATAATATTGAGATAATAAAAGAGAATCTTCCAGAATATGATTTAGATTATGTAATTCAAGATAAGCAGCTTGGCACTGGTCATGCGGTTTCTTGTGCTAAAGAAAAGGTTTCTGAGGCCGACACTATAATCGTTCTATATGGCGATCATCCTTTTTTAGAAGCAGAGACTATTTGTCGTATGGCCAAAGAACATACTGGCGTTATTTCGGTTTTGCCGGTAAAGCTAGAAAATTTTGCCGATTGGCATAATAATTTTTATCATTGGGGTAGATTTGTAAGAGTTAATAATGAAATAGAGAAAATTGTTGAATTTAAAGATGCTAGTGAAGAAGAAAAGAATATTTTAGAAGTTAATCCAGGTTTTTTTTGTTTTAATAGAAAATGGCTTTTTGAAAATATTAGTAATTTAAAAAATGAAAATAATCAGCAAGAATACTATCTAACTGATATGGTTAAGGCAGCCTTCAACCAAAAGGAAAGAATTAATTCTATTTTTATTTCCGCTCATGAGGCAATTGGTGTTAATAATGTTGAAGAGTTGGAAGTAGCTAAAAAAGTTTTTAATAATTAAATTGTAATAATTTTACAATATGCTAAAAATAGGAGTTTCTGGTAATCGTGGTAGTTTTTCAGAAGAAGCCGCTAATTACTATTGTCAAAAAAATAATATTTCTGATTATGAAATAATTTATTTAATAAGCGTGGAAAATGTTTTACAAGCTTATGAAAATAAAGAAATTAATATTGGCATTTTTCCGATTGAAAATTCTAATGGTGGTATTGTTTATGAGGCAGTTTATGCTATGAGTCGTCACATTTTTGAAATAGAAAATATTTTTGAAATAGATGTTCGTCATTGTTTATTAGTTAAAAAAGGAGTTAAAACTTCTGATATTAAAAAAATAATTTCTCATCAACAAGGCCTGCGTCAATGTCGTATGTATTTAAAAAGAATGTGGCCTGAAGTAGATTTAGAAGAATATAGTGACACCGCTCAAGCGGCTAATGATTTGGCCTCTGGTATGATAGAGACTTCTTGTGCTGTTATTGCTTCACGCGTTTGTGCCGACATTTATAATCTAGATATTTTAGAAGAGGGCATTCAGGATTTAAAATTTAATTTTACTAGTTTTATTGTTACTAAAGAAAAATAATAAATTAAAGTTAAAATATTGTAGGTAAAAGTATTATTTTTTTTGTTTAATATTAGCTAATTATGAAACAGGTATTAGATCTCCATATTCACTCTAAATTTTCTAGAGCTTGCTCTAAAAATTTGTTTTTGGAAAAGATTGCTATTTCAGCTGCTCAGAAAGGAGTAAATATTATTGCGACTGGTGATTTTACTCATCCTGCCTGGTTTAAGGAAATTGAAAACAAATTAGAAACCTGTTTGATAAATAAAAAAGAAACTGGTTTATATAAAGTAAAAGAAGATATCTTGAAGCAGGAATTAAATTTAAATAACGCTAATTTAATAACTAATAAAATAGAAACCAAATTTATTTTAGGCACCGAAGTTTCTTTAATTTACAAAGATGGCGACCGCGCTCGTCGCATTCATTTAGTTATTCATGCCCCTTCTATTGAAGCAGTGCGTGAGTTAAATAATCAATTAGGTAAAAGTTATAATATTAAATCTGACGGTCGTCCAATTTTGGGAATAAAAGCACCAGAATTAATAAAACTTTGTTTAGCTATTCATCCTAAATTTTTGATTTATCCAGCACATATTTGGACGCCGTGGTTTTCAGTTTTTGGTTCTAAATCAGGCTTTAATACTTTAGAAGAATGTTTTAAAGAACAAACCGAATATATTTATGCTTTTGAAACCGGTCTTTCTAGTGATCCGGAAATGAATTGGCGTTTATCAGCTTTAGACAAATTAACTGTCTTATCAAATTCTGATGCTCACAGTTTGCCTAATATTGGCCGTGAAGCCAACATTATGGATTTAACGGATATTACTTACGAAGAGATTTATCAGGTAATAAAAAATAAAGATTTAAAAAAATTAAAAGGAACAATAGAATTTTATCCGGAAGAGGGTATGTATCATTTTGATGGTCATCGCGATTGTGGTTTTAGCTGTACACCAACAGAAAGCAAGAAGCACAAAAATATTTGCCCGGTTTGTAAAAAACCTTTAATTATTGGTGTAATGAATCGCGTTGAAGAGTTGGCCGATCGTCTCGAGGGACATATTCCTAAAAACGCCACCCCTTTTAAAAAGACAGTAGAACTAGATAAAATAATTGCTGAGGCCTTAAATATAAAAAGCCGTTCCTCCCAGAAAGTACAAGTTGAATATAATAATTTGCTTCAGAAGTTAGGCAGTGAACTAGATATTTTATTAGAAATTGATATTAATGAAATAAAAAAATATTCTTCGGCTCGTATTGCTGAAGGAGTCGAGCGCGTCCGTGAAGGAAATTTATTAATAAAACCT
>JALOQQ010000027.1 GCA_025453315.1 Planctomycetota bacterium | reverse complement strand
GTAGCTATAGTCACTTCATGACCAAAAGCTACTAAACGCTCGGAAATTTGCTGGACGACCGTTTCCATTCCACCAACCGAGGGAAAATAATTTTGTACTAAATGTAAAATTTTTAAACTTTTCATTTATCTTAAACTTTAGATATTTATTTTAAACTAAAAATACTTATCTTAAATTAAAGTTACTTATTTTAAAATTAAAGCTACTTATTTTAAAATTCAAGTTATTTGTTTAATTAGAATCTCAACCATTCTACTGGTAACAAATCAAAAGTACTAACATCCTTCTTAAACCACTGTTTCGGAGCATAAACAATCTTTTGCGGATAAGAATTTAACCAAGCCGCCCACCAAGAAAAAGTACTATTAGAAATTATTTGATGTTGGCACAAAGACATTAAAAATATTTCTTCGGCCGCATCAAGATCAGGATGAGAAACTAAATTAATTTTTCCTAACCAAATAAAGTTTTTTTCCAAAAACTCACGGTCATCAGAAAAACAAAAGAATACCGGATTTTCTACTTTAGACAGTAAATCTTGCTGACAATTATGATAATAAGTTAAATCACAAGAACCGTGGATGGCAGCAATCTTGGCATTTTTAACATAATCACCACGCCTAACATGTACCGCAACGGCATTTTTGGTATTTAAAATTATTTGCTGCCATTTTTGAGCTAAAGAACTTATTTTTTTAAGCGTAAAATCTTTAACAATAATTTCCCTATATTTTTCAAAGTAATGCGGTGACTGCCAATAACCTTCTAAATACTTATTACTTTTTAAAGCTAAAACTTCGGGAAAGAAATCAAAACTTTTTTCTTTAAAATACTTAGAACAAGGAAAAAATTTTTGCAATAATCTACGAACATGCCAATATTCGGAAAGAGGTCTAGAGAGAATGTTTTCTTTAATATTAAATTTATTTAATTCATAGCAACGAGGAGTTTCTCTAAAATTGGGCCAGCGATAATAAGTTAAATCTAAATAAAATTTTTGACCCGTAGCTTCAGACAAAGAACGACCCAAAGCATATTGAAACATTTGATTCCCCAAGCCGTTGTTTAAATTAATTATAAACATAAGCTATTTAATAATAGGCTGATTATTCAGCATATTTTTTTATAATTCTATTAGCTTCCGGATCGCTAGTGTTTAACTTAAAGGATTCACGAGCATAATAAAGAGCTTGAAGGCCATCATTCTTCTCTTCGTAAAGCAAGGCGATAGCTAAAGGCCAAACATAATTTTGAGGATTTAATTTCCAACCCTTTTCATTATAAAAGACAGCTTCATCTAATTTACCTTCTTGGTAATAAATATCGGCAATACTTTTAAAGACGTTTATGTCGGCGGGATTATTGTCGTAAGCCTGTAAATAACTTTCTCGAGCCTTATTATAATCCTGCTTACCAATATAGGTTAAAGCTAAGTCACGGTAGATAATATATTTAAAATATTTAACGTCAGCCAAATGACCACTATTAAGCTTGGGGTTATTAATATCCGGACTTAATTCCAGGGCTTTGTTAAAACTTATAATAGCTTGATCATAACTACCCTGACGATAATACATGCGCCCTAATTCTTGTTGAGGACGAGGAATAAGTGGATTAATAGCAATAGCCTTTTCTAAATAAAACTTAGCTTCATTGAATTTAAAAAGAGAAGAATAAATACGACCACGTAGCGATAAATTATCGTAGGAATTAAAATAAATATTATTCAACATATCTTCTAAAACCCACTGTCCGCCCTTAATATTAACAACGGTTTTTAATTGTAGCCAATTATAATTTAAAAAATTAGCTAAATAATAATCATAATAATAGTCATAAACATTTTGTTCTCTAATATAATCCCTTAATAAATAGGCGGTATAAAAATCACCCTGATTTAAAGCCGCGTTCATTCTATTAAAATAATGATCAGCGATTAAGGAATTAATGTCGCGACGCAAAGACCAAGTTGAAGCTAGGCCAATAGCCACAATCAAAATAATTTTTAGTAACCAAGCGTTCGGTATTGCTACCCAAGTAAATTGTTTAAAATCATAATCAATATTATTTTCTTTAATATTTTCTACTACACCTTCCTTAATTCCCTCTTTATCGATGCCAACTCCTTCTATTTCTTGATTAACTGTTTTTTCTAGCAATAAATCTTTTTCCAAAGTAGGGCGTGCTGCGTAGTTTAAAAAAACCGTTAAGGCCGCAAGAAGCCAGAAATAAACATCAGTAACTACAGTTGAAAAACTAAACAATAGTGAAATAAAATAAGCAATGAATGCCAACATTAAAGCCAAGGAGAGATGTTCTTCTTGGCCATAACGAATATTATGCGTCAACCACTGAAAAATTTTAAAGAGTAAAAAGGAAAATAACAATAAACCAATAATACCGCCAGTAATTAAAGTATCAAAAATAATATTATGCGCTCTATCAGCATAAGAATTTATTTTTTCATAAACTCCATAATCAGCATCATAGGCTTTAATCAATACTTCTTTCTGACTTTCCAGACCATAACCCAAGAATGGTTTCTCTTTAAATCCCTGCCAAGCAGTTTGCCAATACTTTAAACGCATAGCCACACTACCGCCCTGCGTATCAAAAGCTGTACTAACACGATTTCTAAAATTAGTATTAGTAAATAATAAGGAAATTGGGATAATAACAATCAAAATTACTAAAAACATTTCTAGGGCCGAATGATTTAAGGCGGCCCGTTTTCTTTTAATAATAAAAAATAAAAAGAGCAAAGTTGCAAACAATAAACCCACCCAAGCACCGCGACTAGCTGTAAAAAAAAGACAAATTAATTGAGTAAGAAGTAATAAAAAATAAAAAATTTTAAACAACCAATTTTTATTTTTAGCAATAAGATAAGTTATTATTGGAATAGTTAAAAGTAAAAATGAACCCAAAAAATTAGGCTGGCCTAAAGTAGAAATAGCTCTTTTGGTCGTTTCCGGATTTTCTGACCAAGTCAAGAAATCAATACCGAAAATTTGCAATATTCCATAAATGCCAACTATGCCACTAGACCAAGCCAAAGTATAAAGCAAGTGGTTTATTTTACTACGACTTTTACCCTGTAAATGAAAAAGTAGACAAGAAAAAAAGAGAAATAAAAATAAAACACTTTCTAAGCCGGATTGGCGCTGATAAATACCAAAAAAACTATTAACCGGATCAGCCGAATAGAATAAAGAAAGGAAAAGAAAAACTATCCAAATTAAGAAAGGCCAAAGATATTTAGCAAAAAAAGAAAAGTTACTAACCCCCTCTGCTTGTTCAACTGGAACCGCTCGATAAAAAAGAGCTTTAAAAATTGTAAAAAAAACTAAAGGAGCTACTAAAAGTTTAAAGACGACGATTTTGTTTAATTCAAAAATATTGTAAGTCGGGAAAAAATAGGAAAACCAAATCGGTATCACAAAAACAATAGCTAAAATGAAGAATTCATTTAGCATATCCAAAATATCAATAAATTTATTCTTATTCATAACTAAATCATTCTGTTAAAATTTACTTAACAAGAATTTTAATATATAAAAATACTGAGCTTAACTTTAAAATTTTTAGAATTTATTATTATTAAAATTATACCATAAAAAACCAACTCCTCACAAAAAGAGCTGTTTTAAACAGCTCTTTTTTTATTTATATACTTCAAAAATTCAATTAACTTTATTTTAGTTTTACTTTCATTTTTTCCCAAATAACCAAGAAAGGGCTGGCTACAAAAATAGAACTATAAGTACCAATAAAGACGCCAACAGCCAAAGCTAAAGCAAAATCTTTAATTGAGGGGCCACCAAAGAAGAAAATAGCCAATAAAGCTAAAATAGCAGAAAAAGAGGTATTAAAAGATCTGACAATAGTCTGGTTTAAACTATCATTAACTGTTTCTTCAAAATTCTTTTGACTCTTAGGCAAATTTTCTCTGATACGATCAAAAACGATAATAGTGTCGTTAACGCTGTAACCCAAAACTGTTAAGACGGCGGCAATAAAGGGGGTATTAATTTCTGTGCCTAAAAATTTTCCTAAAAGTACAAAAACACCAAGAGTAATCATAACATCATGAATAAGGGCGACAATAGCGGCTAAACCATATTTCCAAGAAGCTACTGGTTTTGATACTTTACGAAAAGCAAAAGAAATAAAGAGAATGATTAAAATCATTACGATAAAAACCGCATTAAAAGATTTAGATTTTAATTCTTGACCAATAACCGGGCCAATAGAATCAAAACGCAATTCGGTTGCTGACTGATCCATCTCCTTTAATTTTTTAATTGTTTCTTGATGAATTTCCTCGGTGCTCTGTTTAAAACGTAACATGGCAACGTTATTTTCAGCTGGCTGAACAGTTAAATCTTCTAATTTAACTTCTTTAACAGCTTCTTTAACTTGGTCTACTGATACGCTCTTAGAAAATTTTACTTCTAATAAACTACCACCAGTAAAATCAATACCAAATTTTAAACCCCAAATCGAGAGAAAAATAATTGAAGCTACAACTAAACAAGCAGAGAAAGAAAGCCAAATTACTCTATTTTGTATTATTTTCATATAGATAAGCTGAATTAATTATTATTGGTTTGACGCCATTTTTTAGATACACCTAGCAACCAAGTATGTTTTTCCATCCATTTACCGGAAATTAAAACAAATAAAGTTCTAGTCACAACAATGGCACTAAACATTGAAACGGTTACACCAAGAAATAAAGCAGTTCCAAAGCCTTGTACAGAGCTGGTGCCAAAGAACATTAAAACTAAACAAGTTAAAATAGTAGATAGGTTACCATCGCGAATCGACGACCAAGCGCGCTTAAAGCCATTATCAATAGCGACCAATAAATCCTTACCACTCTTTATTTCTTCTTTAATACGTTCAAAAATTAAGATGTTGGCATCCACGGCCATACCCAAAGAAAGAATAAAGCCAGCTACGCCAGACAAAGTAAGCGTAACAGCTTTAAGGGCATAAATAAAGACAAAAATACCAATACCAATAAACAAAAGCGACAAAGCTTCGTTAAATAATTTTAGCTCACTAAAAACATATATCATAAGCCCAACCATAGCAATAGCAATTACTAAGGCCACACCAACAGGCAAGGCTTTAAAAATACTCAATACTAGTAAACTATAAAAGAAGAGAGACAAAACAGCCAAGACACCGGGTAAACGGTAATAAAAAATCATAAATAAAGAAACTAAAAGCAAACCAATCAAACCAGCCTTTAAGCTATTAGCAATAGAAACTGAACCCAAACTAGCTTCAACGGTTTGTTGGCTAACTAAAGAAATTGGCACCGGCAAAGCACCGGAGTTCAAACGTTTAGCCAAATCTTTAGCTTCGTTAGTGTCAAAACTGCCACTAATTACAGCTTTACCGCCAATGATCTTATCATTAACGGTTGGAACACTGATAGGCATACCATCTAAAAAGATAGCCACCTGTTTACCAATATTTCTACCTGTAATATTTTCAAACATCTTTGCTCCCTCACCATCAAACTCTAAAGAAACTTCAGGGGAGCCAGATTGAGGATTAAATTGAACCGTAGCGCGTTTTAAATTCTTACCAGTTAATTCGGTATTTTTCCAAGATTCTAATTCTTTAGCCATCTGTTCGGCAATATTATCATTGTCACTAGCAGTCTGACCTTCTTTTATTTTTGCTAAAACATCAGCCGGAATCTCATTTGAATTAACTTGTTCAACGGTAGTCGAGTTATTATTAGAAACTGGGGTTGTGTTTACGGTTTCAACAGCAGCTTTAATAGCTGGTTCAGTAGTTTTTTTAATAGCAGAATCTTTTTTAGTGGCGGCTTTATCGGCTGGTATAGCTTGCTTAGTGTTCTCCTGTTCAACTACTGGCTCAACTTTAATTTCAGCATCAGTCTTTTTTTCTTTAAACTCTAATAATGGGGTTTCGCCAATTTGCTTAATTGCTTCCTTAACATCTTTAATACCAGCTAATTCGGCAATAATACGATATTCATTACCAGACTTATTAACTTGTATTAATGGCTCGCTAACACCAAAGGCATTTACTCTTCTTTCAATAACATCACGAGCAGACTCTAAAGCAGAATCACGATCTTTCTCAGCTAATTTAGAAACATCAGCTTTATAAACCAAATGAGTTCCTCCTCTTAAATCCAAACCCAAACTGAAGGGCAAAACCTTCGCTTTTGGCAAAACTATAATATGGTTGGTCTTATTAGCCAAGTACTCAACGCCTTTATTATAATATTCACCGCCAGCCACCACGAACATAGCAAAAGCAAAGATAATCAAAAAAACGAGGGTGAGTCTGTATTTTGCTTTTACTGAAGAAAATAGTCTCTTTAACATGTAATTAAAATTAATAGCTTAGTAATAAATAAAACTAGTAACACTAGTTTAATCAATCTTAAAATAAAGAAAATAAAAAATCAAGTTATTTTTTATCCACAAAATTGACAAAAACTAAGAAAAATAACGTTTATTTTGTATTTAAGCCCAATAGTTGTATAATAGAAAATATTTCAATTTACAATTAACTCTAAATATTATGCTTATCCCCACCGTCATCGAGAAAGAAGGCCATATGGAAAGGGCTTACGACATTTATTCTCGTTTATTAAAAGATCGAATTATTTTCTTAGGCGAAGCAATTGACGATCATGTTGCTAATAACATTATTGCTCAATTTCTTTTTTTAGATGCTGAAAATAAAGACAAGGATATAAAATTTTATATTAATTGTCCGGGTGGATCAGTTAGTGCTGGGCTCGCCATTTACGATACCATGCAATATATTAAATGCGATGTTTCCACTATTTGTTTGGGCATGGCCGCTTCAATGGCTTCAGTACTTTTGGCGGCTGGCGCACCAGGAAAAAGATTGGCTCTACCAAATAGCGAAATAATGATTCATCAAGTTATGGGCGGTGCCGAAGGTCAAGCTTCAGATATTAAAATTCGAGCTGAGCATATTTTAAAGATTAAAGATAAGATGAACAATATTCTCGCTCAACATACTGGACAAAAAATTACAGCCATTGAAAAAGATACGGATCGCGATTATTTTATGAATGTAGATGAGGCCAAAAAATATGGTATTATTGATAAGATTATCAGAAAACAAACCTAATTACGAAATAACTTTAATAATAAGATTACTATAAAAAAACTCTCCACTAGGAGAGTTTTTTTATTGATATTATAAATTGCTACAAAATATAAAAACAAAGATTAAGCTAAAAAACATTAATTAACTCCGTTTAAAAAAGATTTAATCATCATCTCAAAAACGGTTTTATAAATAGGCGCCGAAAGAGGAGTATAGGAAAAAATATAAATATTCTTCTGGTCCTTATCTGTAATATAAACTATTAAGTCGTCAGTTGTTTTTAAGAAAGTAAAATTAGAAACAGTGGCTGGCGTTGTAACATCAGTCTTACCAGGAAATTGTGCTTGATACCAAGTTGCAATGTCTTTGTGTTCATTATTAGGCTGAACTACTAATTGAATAAATGACTCATCCGGGGCAGAAAAGATTACTGAGGAGCCATTATTCATGGCTCTGGCATTCCAATTTTTAGGATAAAGAACATTGTAATTAAAATCGGAATTAGTGTATTTAGTTACTAAATTGCTATCAACTAATTTGCCGATGCCAGATGGATTATATAAATTCAAAATCTCCGCTCGATCTTCATAACCATTATTGTTAGTGTCGGTTTTAGTTGAATTAGTACCAAAAATAATTTCCTCTTCATCATCTAGGCCATCAGCATCACCATCTTTAGCTTCTTTTAGGGCTAAAGGTGAAACTACTTGATCAGGATTAGTATTAACTTCTTCCACAGAAGAGCTAACTAAAGATTCACTACTATTAAGAGCTCCTAAACCAGATGATAAATTAATATTGGTATTAGGCGTTTCTAAAACATTCGGGGTGACTATTTCCTCGGTATTTAATTCTTCCTCATTAACGACTTCCGTATTCTCAACTGGAGTTTCAACAAGCACTTTTTGTTTAGCGGCTGGCTTAATTACCACTGAAACAACAATATAAATTAAAATACCCACCACTATTACACCGCCGCCAATAATAATAAGCCCCATTTTTTTAGGAGAATCAGAAACCTTAGAAAGAGAAATATTATTAGGCTTAGTCGGAGGAAGAGAAGTTGTTTGAGAACTTATTGTATTGCTAGTTTTAATTTCAGCGCTTGGTGCCACTTGTTCAAATTTACCAGAACGAAAATCGACCGGCATGTTATGAATAATTACCTCTTTATTAATCTTTTCTTCTAATTCTTTTTCTTTAAGAAGAATTTCATTTTCTTTGGGACTAATTATTTTATTGTCAGCTTTTTTGTTAGAAAACATAAACTAGAGATAAATATAGATAAGGTAAACCACACCAATTATAATAAGAATGCCAAAAATAATTACGACAAAATCTAAATTAAAACGACTTTTTAATTTAGGCATAGAATGAAGGTGAAGCGGTAAGGCGTCGGGATTTTTTAAAGTCTCTGAAGAATTAGAAGTTGGTTCGCCTTTCTTTTTTTTATCAATAATATCGGGAATGTCTTTCGAGATGTCATTAACCATAAAAATTAAAGTTTACCAGCCCCATTGGGGTTATAACCTCCCTTAATTTCAGCGCCATCACTATAGCCATCACCGTCCGTATCAGCCTTAAGAGGGTTGTTTTTATAATCTGTTTCTTCTTGATAATCTGATAAATCATCGCTATCAGAATCGGCTTGTAAAGGATTGGTTCCTAAAGTTGCTTCTTCGGAATCATTTAAACCATCATTATCTGAATCAGCGATAACTGGTTGAGTGATTTCTGGTGTGATGTTAGTAGGAGTAGAATTTTCTGAATCAATACCAGAAGTTTCAGTATTAATAATGTTGACACTGTCAGTATTAATATCAACTGAACCAATAGTGTTTAAGTTAGTATTAACACTAGGAACCACTTCATTGATATTGTTTTGTTCAATAATAGGTGGAACAACAACATTGTTTTGATTATCCTGAGTTGGAGTTTGGTTATTGTTTTCAACTGGAATTAAATTATTTTGTTCAGTTGGAATAGTAGATTGACTTGGTCCCTTTAAAAATTTATAAACAGCGGCGGCTACACCAATAATAACAACCAAAACCACCATAGCAATGGCTACTATTTTTAGTAACTTACTGCCCTGCTCCATGGCTGGAACTGTAGCTTGTTCTACTTGTTGATTAATATTAGCTTGAGTACTGCCGTTAGAAAAAGGATTAGGAAAAACTTGACCACTGTTCTGATTAATTGGGGCTTCGCTTGCTTTATCAGTGTCAGAAAAAATATCTTCTACAGCCACAGCGGGAGGAGTGGTAGGGTTTACGGGAGTAGTTGGCGTAGAATTTGGCGTAACTCCTGAGTTGGGGGTGTTAGTATTAGTTTGATTGTTGTTGTCGTTAAACATAGAAATGAAGTTAATAATATATAAATTATTTTTTTAATTTACCTGGTCCTAAGGGATCAAAACCACCATTTATTTCAGCACCATCTTTATAACCATCACCATCAGTGTCTGAATTAAGGGGGTTGGTGCTCCTATTTAATTCATCTAAATCAGTTAAATCATCTTCATCAGAATCTGTTTTATTGGGATTGGTTCCGTTTTTAATTTCAATATTATCAGAAATACCATCTTTATCACTATCATTTACTACCATCATCAACATGGTTTTCGAAAGCTCATCATAAGTAATATCACCAACTTTCAATCCTCTCTGTTTTCCACGACCATATACCGATAACTTGGTAACAGAAGGGAAACCCTTTTCAAACAATGCAGACATCACTGCGGTTGCTTTTTCTGGTCTTACTATCGCTCTTATTAATAACATATTATATCCTCCAATTTTTTATAAGTGTTAAAAAACAACTTATCTATTTGTTTTACATTTTATTATCTCAATATTTGAAGATTGAATTTTATAAACTTCAAATCCTCTCATTTTCAAATC
>JALOQQ010000026.1 GCA_025453315.1 Planctomycetota bacterium | reverse complement strand
AAAAACACCAAATTAAAAATAAACCATATTAAATAACTATTAATATAAATACATAGGGGGTTAAAAATATGTTTAAAAAAATATTTTTTTATTTCAAAAATCATCTCTACCTATCTATTTTTATTATAATGATAGTAGTTTTTATTAGCTCTTTTCTATTTTCTTTATCACCAAAGCAACTAAAAGTAATTTTTTTGGATGTTGGTCAGGGTGATTCTATTCTTATTCAAACCCCAAATCATAAAACCATTCTGATTGACGGCGGTCCAGACGAAAGCGCGGTTAGAAAACTAAGCCAATATCTTCCTTGGTGGCAAAAATCAATTGATTTTGTTTTTCTTACCCATGCTCATGACGATCATAGCACGGGCTTATTAAGCATCTCTCAACACTATTCTTTTAAAAATTTAATCTATGAAAAAGAATATTGTAAAACAGCTACTTGTAAAAATCTTAATGAAATCGGACAAAAACAAAAAAGCACAATTTGGTCTCCCGAAAAAATTTCTACTTTAAATTTAGGGCCTAACTGTAAATTACAGATATTAAAAATTAACCGAGCAGAAAAAGAAACCTTAAATAATCGCTCTCTAATTACTTACCTAGATTGTTTGGGAACAAAAATATTATTTCTCGGCGATCTAGAAAAAAAGAAAGAAACGGAATTATTAGCCAACTACCCTGAATTACAAATTAATATCTTAAAAGTTGCCCATCATGGTTCTAAAACATCAACCAGTGAGAATATACTAAAACAGTTTAAACCAAATTTAGCAGTAATTTCTGTTGGGAAAAACAATAAATTTAATCACCCCTATCCCGAAACATTGTCTTTATTAATAAAAAATCATCTTAAAATATATCGCACAGATGAAAACGGGGATATTGAAATTAATGGCACTAAAAGTAAATTTTATTATTTAAAAACTGAAAAATTAAATCCTTAAAATTGGGCAAAAATGTTTGACTAAAGCGAAAAAATGGCTTAAGATTAATAAATAAATTAACTTAATTTTTAGCCATTAACTTATGAATATTACCGAGCTCGCTCGTATCTTAAGGATACATCCCCAAGAATTGCGAAATTTATTGCCGCAACTCGGTTTTAATATTGGTCAAAAGGCTATAAAAATAGATAATAACACTGCCCGTAAAATTGTTAGAGAATGGCCAGGGCTTTATCGTAATTGGTTACAACAAAAAGCAGCTGAAGAAGCTCTTCGTCGTAGCGAACAATTGCAAAATAAAGAAAACCGTCGCTCCATTACAATTCCTAATTTTATTGCCGTTCGTGACTTTTCTTCCCTTTCTCAAATTCCAGTTAACAAAATATTAGCCGAATTAATGCGTAACGGCATCTTTGTTTCGATTAATCAAAAAATTGATTTTGATACTGCGGTTATCGTAGGAGCTGATTTAGGATTGGATGTTGTTTTAGAAGAAAACAAAGAAACTATTTCTGAAGAGAAAGAAGAAAATAAATTAAAAAAAATTATTGAGCAAGAGAATCAAGACACTCTTCAAATTAGACCACCGATAATTGTTATCATGGGTCACGTTGATCATGGAAAAACTAAATTATTAGATTCTATTAGAAACACCGACGTGGTGGCTGGAGAAGCTGGTGGTATAACCCAACATATTGGCGCTTACCAGATTGAAAGACATGGACGTAAAATAAGTTTTATCGATACTCCGGGCCACGAAGCGTTTACTGCTATGCGTAGCCGCGGTGCTAAAGTAGCGGATATCGCTATTTTAGTTGTAGCCGCTGACGATGGCGTTAAACCCCAAACCGTTGAAGCTTTCAGAATTATCGAAGCCGCTAAATTACCGTTTATCGTAGCCATAAATAAAATTGATAAATCCGACGCCGATGTTGATCGCACTAAACAAGAGCTGTCCGCTAAATTAAATATTATTCCAGAAGACTGGGGAGGAAAAGCAACTTGTGTACCAATATCCGCTCATACCGGACAAGGTATTGATACCTTATTAGAAATGGTCTTGTTAAAATCAGATACTGAGGCTGAATCTTTGAAAGCCAATCCAAAATCCGAAGCTTTAGGAACTGTTATTGAATCCCGTATTGATAAAGGCGCTGGTCCAGTAGCAACCATTTTAGTACAAAATGGCACCCTTAAAATCGGTGATCAATTATGCTTTAATGGTATTTTTTATGGCAAAGTAAGAGCCTTAAAAAACTACAAAGGTGAGGATGTAAATAAGGCAGAACCTTCTTGTCCAGTAAAAATAATTGGTTTAAAAGTTTGTCCAGAAATTGGTGATATTCTAGAAGTGGGTGAGGGTGAAAAAATTAAATTAAGAAAAAAAGAAGTTTCTCAACACATTGAAGTCAAGTCCATGGTTGAGAATGAAGAAAACGCTATTAAAATTAATTTAATTGTTAAAAGTGACTTTTTAGGTTCGGCAGAAGCAATTGAAGAATCCTTAATGAAATTAAATACTGAAAAAATAAAAGTTAATATTATTAGTAATAGTTTAGGCAATATTACCGAAAGCGATGTAAAACGTGCCGAAGATTCACAAGCTCATATCTTGGGCTTTCATATTAAAACCACTCCCGTAATCGAAAATTTAATCAGAGAAAAAAAAGTAAAGGTAAAACTTTTTTCTATTATTTACTAACTAATTAAATACGTATAAGAAGAAAAGACCAAATTTATTTAACCTGAAATAGTAAGTAAGAATCTGGGACGTTTAAAAGTTTTAGCTATTTTCCGCACTGAAGGAAATAATCAAATTCTGGGAGGCAAGGTCTTAGATGGTCTTATTGAAAACGATAGCTTAATTGAAGTCATTCGCGATAAAAATATTGTCACAAGAGGCAAACTCATAAAATTACAATCTGGTAAACAAGACGTTTCTTTTGTCGAAAGTGGAGAATGCGGTATAAAATACGAAGGCAAGCCACTAATAATAGAAGGTGATATCTTGGAAATTTTCAAAGAAGAAAAAATTATTACTACCATCTAAACTATATTTGTTATGTCCCGAATACCACAAGTAAACGAAACAATTAAACATGAACTAGCTTTAATTATAAATCGGCATTTAGAAATACCGAACGTTTTAGTTACGATAACTTATGTTAATTGTTCTACTGATTTAGATGGTGCTCGTATAGCCGTCTCAGTACTTCCTTTTCAGATGAGTGGAACGGTTTTAAAACAATTAAATCACAAATCAGGAATCTTTGCCGCTGAACTACGAAAAAGAATTAGATTAAGACGTATTCCTCATTTTTATTGGCGCATTGACAATACCGAAGAGAAAGCTAGCGAACTCGAAGAATATGTTGATGCTGTTTCTGATCGTGATTTAGAAAATAAATAAAAAAACTCTAGACAACTTAAAAGTTAAGTATTCTATTTCACATGAACATTTCTCTTTATCAATCAGCTTATCAGGCCATACAAAAAGCCGACCGTATTTTATTGGTTGGACATATTAATGCTGATGTCGACGCACTTTCTGCTTTAGGAGCTATGATCGAAATTGTTGAAAAAATAAATAAACCCTATTTAGCCTATGCCGAACAAAAAACTAATCAAGAATTAAATTTTCTACCCCACGAAGAAAAAATTATTAATAACAAAGAAAGTCTTATCCAACAAATATCTAACCTCAATTATTTAAATACTTCTTATTTAAATAATTCTTGGCTAGAAAATTTTGATTTAATTATTGCGCTTGATTGTGGCTCTTTTGCACGCACCAACCTATTAACTGAATTTAATAGTACCAATAAAAAACCACTAATAATTGAGCTTGATCATCATCCTAAAACTGATAGTTATGGTAATATAGAAATTCGCTTACCAGAGGCTGTTTCCACTACAGAAATAATTTACTATTTTTGTAAGGCCAATCATCTATCAATTAATAGAACCCTAGCTAATTGCATTCTCGCTGGTATGTTAACTGATACCGGAAATTTTCTTTACCCCAATACCACTGATGAAGCTCTAGAAATTGCCTCGGAAATGTTGGATTATGGTGCTCAATTTCCCAAAATTGTTTCTGACACTTGGCGCAATAAAGATTTTATAACTATGAAAATTTGGGGATTAGCTTTGGCTAATTTAAAAATTAATCCCCGTTATAATTTTGCTGTTACTATTCTTCCTTATCAAGAGTTACAAAGTATCTTTAAAGATTTAGCTATGGAAGATTATCATTTTGAAGGAGATTCTTTAGCTGGCTTTTTAAGTAATCTTTCTGGGGTTAAAGGTTTACTCCTTCTGCGCGAAGAATCGCCAGGCAAACTAAAAGGCAGTTTACGTAGCGCTCAAAAAAATATCGATGTTTCCAAATTAGCCCGCTTCTTAGGTGGCGGAGGACATGCCAAATCCTCTGGCTTTACTATCACGGGCAACATACAAAAAAACAACAATTATTATAAAATTATTTAAATAAAGCTTAATGTTTTAACTGGTGGCTAAATATAATTTCTATTTAACTTTTTCCATTAAAATCAAATTTTATTAGTTGGTATGAACTACAAACAAGCCTATGATTATCTTCTTTCTCTCAACAATTTTTCTCGCGAAGAAAAAAGAAAGAATAAACGAGATTGGCACCTAAAACGAGTGCAATTTTTTTTAAATTTTTTAAATAATCCAGAAAAACAAATTCCTCATTATATTCATGTTGCTGGTACTAGCGGTAAAGGCTCAGTTTGTTTTATGCTTAGCTCTATTTTGGGTGCTTGGGGAAAAAAAGTTGGCTTATTAAATTCTCCTCATCCCTCTAAAATAACTGAACGCTGGCTAATTAATAACCAACAAATAACTGATTCTGAGCTTGCCAAAGCAGTCAATGAATTAGTTCCGAGTTTTGATAAATATTTTAAAAATTCACCCTATCCCATGTTAAGTTTTATTGAAACTACCGTAGCCTTGGGTTTTTATTTTTTTAAACAAAAGAAGATTGACTGGGGAGTAATTGAAACTGGTTTGGGTGGCCGCTATGATTCTACCAATGTATTGCCACACAAAGACATAGCGATTATTACGAATATTGGCCTAGACCATACTGATGTTTTAGGAAAAACTAAAAAAGAAATTGCTTACGAAAAAGCTGGTATTATTCAAAAAAATTGTTTAGTAGTTATTGGAGAAAAAAATAAAACTATTCAAAATATTATTAAGCAAGAATGCCAAAAAAAGAAAGCACCCTTTATTATTGTAGATAATGATTATCAAATTATTAAACAAAATGAAGAGGGTTTAAATTTTATTTATAAAAAAGAGAAATATCATTTGCCACGTATTTTAGGAGAACACCAAATACGTAATGCCATTTTAGCTATTAATACTGCTCAACAACTAGGCATTTCCTTGAAAGCCATAAAAGAAGGTTTGGCCAGAACAAGCTTGCCAGTACGCATGGAATTATTTTCTCAAAAACCATTAATTATCTTAGATGGCGCTCATAATACTGATAAAATGAAAAGTACGGTAGAAATAACTAAAAAAATTCAAAAAAATAAAAAAATATATTTATTAATTGGTTTTACTAAAGGCAAAGATTATAAAAATATGCTGAAAGAATTAATAACCTTAAAACCAAAAAAAATTATTTGTTCCCGTTTTACTAATAATCAATTTAGAAAAGTAGTTAATCCTCGAGAAATACAAGAATTCATAAAAAAAATCAGCCCTCAAACCAAGACCGATATTTTCTTGCAACCACAGGAAGCTTTAAAAAAAATATTAAAAGAAGCTAAAACCAAGGATATAATATTAGTAACTGGCTCCCTGTTTCTTAGTGGAGAAATTAGGAATTTGTTATGCGCCGACTCATCTTTTCGCGCCAAGCCTTAATCTTTTGATGATCACCAGATAACAATATTTCTGGTACAAAATATTTTTTTCGCCCCACTGAAAAACAATGCGGCTTAGTATAATGAGGGTATTCTAAAATACCTGGCTGACTGTGTGATTCTTCAATAGCGCTTTCCTCATTTCCTAAAACTCCTGGCAGTAAACGAGTAAGAGAATCAACAAAGATCATGGCCGGAATTTCTCCGCCCGTTAAGACGTAATTGCCGATAGAAATTTCTTCATCAATAAAATTAAGCAAACGCTCATCTACCCCTTCATAACGACCACAAATTAAAATATAATCCTGTGCTTTCTTATTATTACTATAAATTTGAGCTAATTGTTGATTCCAAACTTTTCCTTTAGCAGAAAACAAAATAACCTTAATATTCTTTTTTCGTCCCTTAATTTCTTTTAAAGCTTTATATAATGGTTCAATTTTCATAACCATACCGGCTCCACCACCATAAGGAGTGTCATCAACACTACGGTGACGATCACTGGCCCAATTACGCAAATCATAAATCTTAATGCTTATCTGTTTTTTTTCTTGAGCACGTTTAATAATACTCTCTTTAAAATAAGAATTAAAAATATCTGGAAAAATTGTAATGATATGGAAAGTCATATAATTTAAATTGTAAAATCTTTTATCAAGCTATTATTAATTTAATAATTCTTATTCTTAATTGTAGCAAAAAAAACCAGAACCTAAAATAAAAACCCCATTTCTGGGGTTTTTATTTTTTATATAAAGACGCGTTAGATCTTTAAGTCGTCTACAGAAGAAGTATCAATATCTTCTCTGTCTTCTCTTCTAGGCATAGGTCTCTTGCTACCAGCATTTGGATCATAGATCTTCAAATTTACTCTGGAATTGTTTTTAGCACCAACAATTTTTAACAAGGTTCTGATGGCTTGTGCGGTTTGGCCCTTGCGACCAATGACATAACCCATATCAGCTGGGTCAATCTTTAAAGTCAAAAGAACTCCCATTTCATCAATCGTTCTATCAACGGATACAGCATCCGGATTGGAAACGATAGATCTTACAATCATTTCTAGGAACTGCTTGTCTTTAGCATCCATAGTTTTGGCTCTTTAATAAATATGAAAAAACTTTCAAACTTATCAAAGACTTCTATTAATTCTTAAAGGTATATTTTTAATATAGCACAATACTAAAAAAATGTCAATACTAACTATTTCTTAGCTTCTTTTCTTTTTGGTAAAGCAGAACGATTAGGTCTAACTTTTTTCCCTTCTACAACCTTCTTGTTAATAAAAAGATTATTAACTGTGTCAGTCATACTAGCACCCTTTTCGACCCAGTACTTAACTCGGTCATTTTTTAAGTTTAATTCCTTGGTACGTGGGTTGTAAGAGCCTAAAATTTCTAATACTTTGCCGTAAGGATCCCTGCTTTTCTCAGAAATAATAACACGGAACAACATGTCGTTCTTTTTTCCAACTTTGGATAATTTGATCGTTAACATAATAATTTTCCTTTTTCTTATTAATTTTACGGTTTATTATACACTAAATGTATATGAATGACTTGAAAAAGTCAATATCTCTAGTTTATTTACCTAAAAATGGGTCAATTAAATCTTCCGGGGATTTAGCTGTTATTGGATTAACAGTATTATTAGACCCAGATTGATTATTAGATTCATTCTCTGGCAATTTATTAGCCTGAGCTTCTCCTCCTGAATTTCTAAAACCATTATCTTGGCGTCTTGGTCTATCAAAATGATCACGACGACGATCACCTCGACCACCATTATCAAACCTACGTCCATTACCAAAACCACCACCCGAACCATTACTCTGAGACTTACCTTTTTCCTCCTGCCAATAAATATTATTTTCTTCCATTCCTTTCATAGTAAGATTGATTCTTCCTTGGCTGTCTATTTCTTTAATCTTAACTTGAACTGGATCACCAACTTTTACCATATCGCTTGGTTTATCAACGCGATAAGGAGCTAATTCACTAACATGAACCATGCCGTCCTGATTAGGAGCAATTTGTACAAAAGCACCAAAATCCATTAAGCGGACAACTTTACCACTAAATATTTCACCAGCTTCATATTCACGAACAATAGACTTAACTCGGTCAAAAGCTAATTGGCATTTCTCAGCATTAGTACCACAAATAATTACCGTACCATCATTATCAATATCAATTGTTACTTCTGTTTCTTCAATAATTTTGTTAATTATCTTTCCACCTGGACCAATAATAGCGCCGATCTTTTCTGGATTAACCATGAATTTAATAATACGTGGCGCATAAGGAGAAAGCTCAGTGCGTGGCGCAGGAATAGCTGATTTTAATATTTCTAAAACTTGGTTGAGAGCTACTCTGCCTTGAGCAAAAGTCTTAGCAATAATTTCTTCACTCAAACCATCGGTTTTTGTATCTAATTGGATAGCGGTTAAACCGGAGTCGGTGCCAGTAATTTTAAAATCCATACCACCATTTCCATCTTCTAAATCTTGCAAATCAGTAATAACTTCCCAACGACTCATGTCTTTATTTGAAGCTAAGCCCATAGCAATACCACCAACATGTTTTTTTATTGGTACGCCAGCATCCATTAAAGCTAAGACAGCAGCGCAGGTTGAACCCATAGAAGAGGAACCATTAGAGCTTAAAGTTTCACTAACCACGCGAATGGCATAAGGAAAATCTTCTTTATCTGGTACTACGGGCATTAAGGCTTTTTCTGCTAAAGCACCGTGACCAATTTCACGTCTACCAGTAGCACGCAAGGGACTAGCTTCACCAACTGAATAAGGAGGAAAATTATAATGATGCATGAATCTTTTTTTAGTCATACCATCCAAACCTTCTAAAGACTGTTCTAAGCCCGGAGCTCCTAAAGTAAGAATAGATAAAACTTGAGTTTCACCACGAGAAAACAAACCAGTGCCATGATCACGTGGCAAAATACTAACCTCTCCAGAAAGATCACGAATCTCGGTTAAAGAACGACCATCAACGCGACGTTTTTCATTTAAAATACCATTAGTAACTTCTGTTTCAATTGCTTCTTCAACTAAATTTTTAACAGCCTTACTGCGCCAATCTTTACTAATATTTTGTTCAAACAAATATTGATCTAATTTCTGTTTTACAGCCTCAACCGCCGCTTTGCGTTCCCCTTTAGTATAATAAATCTTATCGAAAAGAATGCCCTTAACATTAGCATTTAACCATTCTTTAGCGATAGAAAAAATTCTTTCTTTTTCTACTTCATTTTTTTTATCATCCTCGCTTTTTAATACTACTTTTTCAGCAACTTTTTTTGGTTCAACTTGTTTCTGCATTTCTTTAATTAATTCAATTGCTGGTTGCATTTCTTTTAAGCCCAACATAATAGCCTTTAATATTTCAGCCTCCGGAACTTCTTGAGCACCAGCTTCAATCATAATTACTTTCTTTTCCGTACCAGCAACAATTAGATCCAAGTCACTAGCAGCTTGTTGTTCATAGGTTGGATTAAAAATTAATTCACCGTTGGTTCTACCTATTCTTACACCACTAATTGGACCGCGCCAATTAATACCAGAAATAGAAAGAGCGGCTGAAGCAGCTACTAAGCCGACAATATCGTGATCATTTTCTTGATCCACAGCCAAAACCGTAATGATCACTTGAACATCACGACGTACTGATTCGTCAAAAAGAGGTCTAATAGAACGATCGATCATGCGACCAGTTAAAATTGATTGGTCACTAGGACGACCCTCACGCTTTATCCAACGAGAACCTTTAATAATTCCAGCGGCATAAAGTTTTTCCTCAAACTCCACCATTAATGGAAAAAAATCTACTCCTTCGCGTTCTTGTTTAGCTTGTACAACATTGGCCATAACCACTGTATCGCCATATTGCACTAAAACAGAAGCGTCAGCTTGTCTGGCTAATTTACCAGTTCTAATTTTTAGAGTGCGGCCAAGCCAAATAGTCTCAAAAACTTGCTCTTTGTTTTGCATAATGTTTTCTCTGGCCACTAGATTACAGGACTATAAGTTCTTTCTTACAGTTCTATTTATCTAGCGGTCAAAAATTATTTATTTTTTATTTACCATATCTTATTTTATTTACTATAGCTTATATTAAAGTTAATAATTTGTAAATGACTTTAAATAAAAAATGGCTATTATAAGAGAAAAAAATTAGTTTTTAA
>JALOQQ010000104.1 GCA_025453315.1 Planctomycetota bacterium | reverse complement strand
AGACTTTGTTCCGCAATTACCAATAGAAAGATGTTTGGTGGTGAAAAATTATTCTGGCCAGGTTTTAAATTTTGAGATGATTCATCGTGATCGCGTCGGTGGTTCTCCGTACCCTGATTATCTTAAAACCGGAATATTCTGTGGTTATAAAATAGAGCCTAATTTGCCACAGTGGAGTAAGTTGTCCGATAAATTATTTACCCCCTCAACCAAAGAGGAGGTGGGTCATGATGTTAATGTTACCGCTGAATATTTTTTTAATGCCACTGGTGATATTGGCCGGAAAGCCGCTCAAATAACCGGAGAATGTTATGAACGAGTTTTCAAACATTACGAGAACGTGGGCATTGAATTGATTGACACGAAGTTGGAAGTGGCCGTCGTTGGCAATGAAATTATTATTGTGGATGAAACTTTTACTTGTGACTCGTCACGTTTTGGAAAGAAAGAAGATGTTGAAGCAGCTGTTAAAGAAAAACGCGATCCCATATTTTATGACAAGCAATTGGTTCGCGAGTGGGGCAAAAAAGTTGAAACACCATTTGGAGTAATTGGTATTAACAATATTACTAAAACCAGTAATAAGATAATTCTTCCTGAGCATATTAATTTTGTGCACTCCCTTACCATTCCGCCGGAAATTGTCGCCGAAACCACGAAACGTTATTTACAGGTCTGCGAATGGGCTTTTGGGAAGCCACTTGACGAATACCAGAGAGAAATGGGCGTATTAGCTTAGTAAAAAATTTAAAAAATTGATTATGTCAGAAAGAGAAAAATTAAAAGTAGCCATTATTATCGGTTCAGAAACCGATCTTATTGGTTCAGAGATTAACGAAAGTCAATTGTTGGAAGGATTAGAAGCTTTAGCGGCCGCCAGTGACAAAGTTTTGGTAATTGGTGTTTATGCTTATAGTCAACATCGCAATACTGAACCCCTTCAAGATTTAATAAAAAGATTAATCAAAGAAGGTGTTGAGGTAATAATTACTGGTGCGGGTTGGGCTAATCATTTAAGTGGTTGCACTGACGCTTTAATCCGCTACACTATTCGCGATGCTCATGTTATTGTTTTGGGTGTTGCTTTTGAAGATAAAAGTGAAGGGAGTGGTAAACGTCACACCGAAGCAGCTATACTTTCTATGACTGAAGTTCCTGGAACCAAACTTATTTATCAGGATGAAGAGGGCGTGTTTGTTGGCCCAGCAGGTTTTTTACGTGCTTGTCAGTGCGCCATTAAAGCAGTTTTTCCAATAGTGGAATTGCCCAAGCTTAAACCTGAAAAAAAATGGACTTTGGAAGAAGCTATTAAGGTTGCTAAAGATGCTCTGGCTTTAAGAGCTAAGGCAGCTTAATAACTTGGTTTGATTAAAGTTAGTTTAAAGTTTATTTATTGATTAAAATTTTGATGACTAAAATTAAAATTTTGATTACTAAAAACTTTAAAATATAAAATTTAGAATATAAAAAAAAGAAGATTTTACAATCTTCTTTCTTTTTTTATTTTAGTTTTGTTGAGATTTTTCAATACCAGTTTTTTGTTTTTCTAATTCGGCTTTTTCTTTTTGAATTTCAGCTTGTAACTCATTAGTATCTTTATTAAACCATTCTTCAGTTTCAGAATCAATTTTTATATTAGGACTAGGATTTTCCATTTCTTCTAAGAGGTCAATAGAGGGAGTTATCTTAGGTTTTTCTGTTTTGGGTTTTTCTTTAGTAAATCTTGCCATTATACTTTCGAACATAACTTTTTAATTAGTTTTTAATTTAAGTAATGTAGTTATTATAATAAAATAACAATATTTTGTCAAGTTTTTAGAAAGATTTTTAAAGAAAAAATATTTAAATTTAAGCTTAATGGAGAAAGCAATAAAGAGAAAGAAAGTAAGAATAAACAATATTTACGCTTTTAACTTTTTTGTGGTATTATTTTAAGAGTAGATATATGTTATTCAAAAGCACTGACTTAAATTATAGCGGACGCATTCTTCCTTGGATTGTCCTGGATATTATTTATTTTCCTCTTTGGTGGTACACTAAGGGGTTTTTTAAGGTTATTACTGGCGTTGGTAATTTTTTAAAAGAACAAGAAATTTCCTTGGGGGTTTTTGTTTGGCTAAAAAATTTATTCAAGCCAATGTATGGTCAACACGATCTTGCTGGCAAGTTAATTAGTTTTTTCATGCGTATCTTGCAAATAATTTTCCGTACTATTATTTTGATTTTTTGGTTAATTATTACTTTAGTCTTTATTTCTTTTTGGTTACTTTTGCCTTTAGCTATTTTTTACGCTATTTATTATCAAATTGTTTAAGATATGGAAGAGAAAAACATTATCCCCGAAGAATTGGTTGGTAAAGAGTTATATTGGGGATTAGAATTTAAGAAAGTTAATATTATTATCAAGGATTTAAAAAAGAAAATCGATTCTTTTATTGATTTCATTTGTTTTTTAGTTGGAGTTTCTGGTTTATTGTCTTTATTTTATTTCTTTTTTTTAAAACGCGACGTGCTTTTGGTTGATTATACTGAATTTTTCTTTTGGAATGAAAAAAGCCCTTTTGTTTTATTTTTTTTCATCTCTTTAATTTTTGTCATGTTTGTTGTTTATCGAATGGAAGAAAAACATGACGCTTTAAAAAAGATTACTTATTCTAAAAATATTAAAAATAATGTTTTAGAACGAGATCTTCTACATCCTCGAACTCCAAAAATTAAGCGCTTGAATGTTTCTTCCGGTTATAGTGATAATGCTTTGAAGGTAGTGGAAGAATCATATTTAATCGCCAATAAATTAAAGCAAAACGAAATATCAACCAAACATCTTTTTCGTGCTTTATTAACTGATAAAAAAGTAATAAGCATGTTTATTCGTTTAAATGTTGATCTTAAAGCTTTGGCTAATAAAATAAATTCTTATTTAGTTAATCCTGATTTGACTTTAAATTTTAAAGGAGAGACGGTTTTTTCTGAAGCGACTAAAAAGGTTTTGAATCGTTCTTATATTTCCGCTTTCGGTTATAGGCAAAAAGCGGTTGAAGCTTTGAATATGGTTTTGCCTTGTTTGCAGGAAGATAAAATTCTTTCGGAAATCTTATATGATTTTGAAATCGATGATAATAAAATTATTAACGTTGTTGAGTGGTTTAGATTAAATGAAAAAATGATTGAAGATTATCGTTTGTTTAGAAAGATGGCTAGTTTGAAACCCGGTACCGGTATGAATCGTTCTTTTACGGCTATTGCCACCCCAACTTTGGATTATTTTTCTTATGATCTGACTATTTCCGCTAAGTACGGACGTCTAGAAATGTGCGTTACTCGTGATAAAGAAATGGAA
>JALOQQ010000103.1 GCA_025453315.1 Planctomycetota bacterium | reverse complement strand
CACACCTCTTTAATATATAATTATTTGTATGTTTTAAAGCATACAATATATTTTCAAATTGTCAAGTATTTTTTTTGAGGTGATTTTATGATTAAATGCAACAATGATTTTTTACAAAAATATTTTAATATTGATATTTTATCAAAAACATTTATAAAGAAAAAAAAAGTTAATGGTTATTATAAAGAAACTTTAATGCGTAACCAAAAGAGAACGCGTTCAGACGCTAAAATTTTTCCACTTCAAATGATTTTATATTTAAACGTTCCTGCCAATATTCTTTGGGAATAATTCTAGTCATTCCAATGGAAGATGGAATTCTTGATATCCCATCAATATTTACCTCTGCATCTGGTTTAGTTCGATATCGTGATAATGTTCGTTCCAAACCCATATCAAATACCGGGGCCAAAAGAATTACCTTTCTTATTCCACTTGGTTTAGCCATAGCCGCCACAACCGCTCCCTGAGAATGAGCAATCAAATCTATTATTGCCTCTGGATTACCTGTTTTAATATCATTAATAATCTTATTTAATTTATAAACCTGCTGACTAGAAGGACAAATCAGTAGATTATTATTAACTTCATCTAATTCATAATAATCAAATAATACTGACTCTAGCTCTGGTAAATGTTCAGCGACATCAGAAAGAAGACCATTATCATCTTTTCGCACACCAAATCCATGGGAATAAATTATTATATGTTTTTTGGTTGACATAGCTTTTTTATATAAGATAATTATACAATAAAAATGTTTTTTTAAAAACAAAGTCTATATAATAAATTGCAAAAATAGTAGTTATTCTGTAGCTAACCAACTACTTTTAACTATTAAACCTCATAATATAAAAATAAGCCCAAAATTAATTGAGCTTTAGAATTTTTTTCATAATAAACGCGAAATAATCGGAAGAAACAACTTGTTAAGAGTTTTTATGACAGAAAAACTAGTTTCCGTTGTGGTTTCAGTTATTGTTATAAAACTTTATCTCTAAATAATTCTTGTTATCAAGGCAAATGGTAAAATAATTACTTTAAAAACGTTTTAAACAATATCCGATATTTCTTTTACTAATTCATTAGCTAAGGGAGGAAACAATTCTTCTTTATGAATATTATTAAAATTTATCCATCTATAATCATCGTGTTCCTTGCCTTCTTCATCTCCGGTCAGTGTTGGGGTTGGTTTAACACCAAAAACACGACAATAAGAAACATGACCTTTAATTTTTGTTTTTCCTTTAGATGTTATTAATTCATCATCAACTACTTTTAAGAATTTTAATCCTGAATCTGGAGCAAATCCCGCCTCTTCCTTTAATTCTCTAAGACCAGCGGCATGCCAATCCTCTCCATCCTTAACTCCACCTTTTACTGGCTCCCATTGACCATTATCACATCTTTTTAAAAGCAATAAATTCTTTTCTCCATCAAAAACAAAAATCATAACCGCCATAATAACTTTTTCTTTTTTTTCCTGTGAATTCATAAATTCCATATTCATATTATTAATGTTCATTTTTAAAAACTTAATATTTTTTTATTATACTGGGATGTACCACAAATAGTACAATGAACTGAATTCTCTGCACGTAATTTTGAATGACAATATAAACATGCATTTTTGTCGTTAATTGGTCTATATTTACCAGCTTTATTTAAAATATCAAAAAGATAACATTCAAAACTATTAGTAAAATTAATATTATACGTCTTTCTAAATTTGTCAACGTCAATTAAATCCTTATATTTATTAAATAATAAATCTAATGTAGAAGCTCCGGAAAAAGCCATCATTTGCGGCCTATTAACAACTAATTCTGGGAGTAAATCCTTAAATGTTTCTCGTAAAAGATATTTTGTAACTTTTGTTTTATTCTTATCAACCTTAATCCTCAAATTCATCGGTAAATTCAAAATAAAATCAATCATTTTTTTATCATGAAATGGTGTATTTATCTCAATATCCAAATACTTAGAAATTTTTTTCGTCATCACATCAATATCTCTCATTCTAATCATTATAAATTCCTTTAATTTACTATCCCCGTATTGCCAATTAAGCATAAGCGGGAAAGATCCAAATAAATCATCAGAACCTTCACCCGTAGCAATATTATTAATACCAGCATTTTTAGCAACCATTAAACCCTTGAATAAAACAAGAGCAGCTGAAATCCAATAAAAGTTAAAGCACTCTAGGGATAGAACAACTTTCTCAATTAAATCTGAAATTTCAGACTCTTTTAATACTGCAATGTTTTGTTTTTTAATTAACAATTTTTTTGAAACTAATTTTGCATATTCCAAATCAGGAGATTCGGTATTTTCACTAACAACCGTAATGCTTTCCAATCCTTTATTATATTTTTTGCTTAAAAAAGCTATAGAACTACTATCCATTCCCCCAGACAACATAACAGCCTTAGGGGTATTTTCTTTAATTATTTCATCAAATATTTTATAAAGTTTTTCTTTATAATTTTTTAAATTTTGCATAAACCGTTTAAAATTAAATTTATGTTATGATCCAAACTTTTTTTTAATTCTTTCAAATTTTTTGCATCCTTATTTGTTCCCTCAAATATTAAATTTTTATTTGCTAAACCAGATTCTTTAGACACTATTTTTAATTTATCATACAACCATGAGATATTCTTACTATTAAAAACCTCGTGATTTCTAAATGAAAAATGAATTTCTTTTATTTTATTGTTATTCAAAATAATAAAATTTCTAAAAGCAATTAAATCAAACTTATGATTTTTATAAAAATGATTAATATCACAAACCCAGTATTGAATTTTTTTATTTATTAAACAACCTCCGTATTCTTCGTTTTCAACGAGAATATTTTTTTTAATAACAGCTAAATTCTCTTTGTAATTTTCGTAATCACTCTCATGAATAATTATTTGATTAATCTTTATTTTTTTTTGCAAATTTTTAACATCTTTAATAATTTTCTTAACTCCTATAGAACTCCAATCCTTTCTTGGTAAATGAAGGTTAATAATTTTTCCTTTCTCACAACTTAAAGACTTTAACAACTGAGAATTAATATAAGAATTATAAAATAAATTATAAGTTCTCTTGTTATACAAACTAAGTTCTATCAACTTTAAATCCTTCTCCAAGATAAAATAATAAATTAAATCATTAATATCTTTTTCTGTTTTTAAAACTCTATAATGAGACCCCAGGCAACAACCAAAATTAATCATATTATTTTAAAATTTCTTCAAAATTATCAGGGTTTACTATTAGTTCAAAATATTGTTTTTTTGAAATACCCTTAATTCCGTATTTATAAAAAGTAAACTTATCATACCCTTGAATAT
>JALOQQ010000102.1 GCA_025453315.1 Planctomycetota bacterium | reverse complement strand
GGGGTCAACTGATCAGCTTTGCCCGCAGCTGGATACCCCAGCTGGTTAAATACTGGTACATTGTTGTTTATCCGGGTGTGACCCTGATCTTATTTGTTTTGGGTTGGAACCTGGTGGGTGATGCCTTGCGCGACATCATGGATCCGCGAATGCGTGGACGGGGCGCATAGTCCAAATTAAATTGAGTAACAAGCATCCGGGCATATGATTTTTGCCCGGATGCTTTTATGTTAAATGCAGCTGAGCAATTTTCCAATGTATAATGGGTTATAGCTATGCGCGCAAAAAGATACACACACCTTCTAATTCCATTACTGATTGTCCTGATGTTTCTGTTGATGGTGGAAATATACTTAAACAATACAGATTTGATATTAATAAAGGAGACAATTCTATAGATCTAGAGAACAAATTAATTAATATAGTTGAGAAAACATTGGCAAATGATTTAATTTTATATATGGAAGGTAAGATTCTTCTTATGCCTCAAAATTCTAATGTTGAATCGTCTACAACAGATAAATATGAGCAATACAAAGAAATCAGATTTGAAGAAGAAACCTCTGATGAAATAAGAAATAAAGTTTTATCTTATCCATACTTGGAACCCTTTTGTTTTTGTTATTTTAAATCAAAAAATATAAAACATATAATAAAAAATATTGATTATTATGATAAGAAGGATATAAAAATATCTTCAGGTGAGTATATAATAAAAAGAGATAAAGTATTATTTGGTACAAAAAATGGTGTGGTTTGTGTAAGACTATTTGTTGATATGAATTATTATGGTAGTATGTTATTATTATTTAATAATAAGCGTTAGTAAAAAATAATTAGTTATAAATATTATTATGAAAAAAGATAAAGATTTTTTGTCACAAATACCAGATTGGGAAAAAGACTACAAGGAATCATCAGAAAATGAAATTCTTTTTGATAAAAAAGACTGGAAAAGTGCTTCAGCTAAGTTTACTGAACATGATTTAAAAATTTTTGGTTGCGCTGTTATGGAAGACTGGGAAACCCCATATATGGAAGATTTAGCTAAGGTTGCTTGCTCAAATGGTGGTGTGGTATTAGAGCTTGGTTTTGGTATGGGTATATCTGCCAAGTTTATTCAAAAAGAAAAAATAGATAAGCATATTATTATAGAAGCAAATAAAGAGGTTGTAAAAAAAGCTATATCTTTTTCGGAAAAGGCTAAGCATAAGACGGAGGTTTTAGAAGGATTTTGGGAGGATGTAATAGAAAAAATACCTGATGAATCTTTGGATGGAATACTTTTTGATACATACCCTTTAACCGACAAAGAACTATATCAAAATCATTTTAATTTTTTCGCTTTTGCTTTTAAAAAATTAAAAAAGGGAGGTGTTTTTACTTACTACTCTGATGAAATTAATACTTTTGGTGACGTTCACATTGTTAAATTAAAGGAAGTGGGTTTTAAAACAGAAAATATTAAAAGTAGATTATGTACTGTTAATCCACCAGTTGATTGTGAATATTGGAAAACTAACACAATATTAACTCCAATAATTATAAAATAAATGTTCTGCGATATTACATGGAATCCAATATATTTGATTTTTTCTAGTAAAGCTCCTGTAATTTTGTATTATTCGCACTTACCAATTGCCTTTATTGCACTCTTTTTGAGTTTTTTTGTATATAAAAATAATAAAACTTTAGTAAGTAAATTACTTTCTTCATTGGCGATTGTTTTTGTTATATGGGTTTTTTTGGATTTAATTGTCTGGGTTAATGATTTGTCAACAGTGATGTCATTTGCCTGGTCTTTTTTTGGTTTAGTAACTTCATTAATTTTTATATTAAGCGCTTATTTATCTTATGTATTTTTGTTTAAAAAAGATGTTTCTTTAAAAACAAAAATACTCACCTTACTTTTTTTGTTACCTATAATTATTTTTACACCAACACTTTTTTCTATACAGGATTTTGATACCACATGGTGTGTAGCAAACGAAAGTACAACTTTTATGATTTACTACTACACTATTGGCTTAATTTATTTTTTAGTTACCCTATTTTTAGGAATTAAAAAAATATTTTACACAAAGGATAGTACAAAGAAAAAAGAAGCAGTGTATTTTACAACTGGTATATGTTTATTTTTGTTGGCGTTCGGTTTTACCAGTTTTCTGGCTAGTTATTTAACTGATAGTGGTATTGTACCAAGTTATAGTATCGAACCATATGGTTTGTTTGGAATGGTTATTTTTATGACTTTTCTTGCCTATCTTATTGTTAAATTCAAATCTTTTAATATTAAACTTATTGCTACACAAGCTCTTGTTTGGGGTGTGATTATTTTGATAGGTTCTCAATTCTTCTTTATTCAAAATCCTACAAATAAAATTTTGAATAGTGTTACTCTTATTATTTCTTCTGTTCTTGGATTTTCTATTGTCCGTTCAGTTAAAAAAGAAGTTGCTTTAAGAGAAGAGCTTGAAGTGGCAAATAATAATCAACAATCCCTTATCCACTTTATTTCTCATCAGCTCAAAGGCTTTTTTACAAAGAGTAAGATGATTTTTGCGGGTATTCTAGAAGGTGATTTTGGAGAAAGCTCTACTAATTTGAAGGAGGTAGTAAAAGAAGGTCTTTTGTCAGATGACAATGCTGTATCTATGATTCAATCTATTTTAGGTGCTTCAAATCTAAAGAAGGGAACAACGACATATAATATGAAGGAAGTTGATTTTTCTAATGTTTTAAAAAAGGTTTGTGATGGTTTTATAAAAGAATTTGAAAACCGAGGGCTTGAATTGAAATTTAATATTCCAGAAATTCCAATAAAAATTCTTGCAGATTCTACTCAGATAGATCAAGTTGTGAAAAATCTTGTTGATAATTCACTTAAATATACCCTGAAGGGAAGTATAGAAGTTTCTTTGAGCTCATTAAAGAAAGATGGAAAAGACAAAGTATTACTTACAATAAAAGATACTGGTGTAGGGCTTTCTGAGAGCGATAAAAAGAAATTGTTTACCGAAGGAGGGAAAGGAGATGAATCTCTCAAGGTAAATGTAAATAGTACTGGTTATGGACTTTATATTGTTAAAAAAATTGTAGAAAATCACGGCGGAAAAATCTGGGCAGAATCCGAAGGTCGTGGTTTGGGCTCCAAGTTTTGCGTGGAATTGAATTTGGTTAAATAGTAAATTAAAACACCAATGTCGGACCTTAAAATCTCAAGAAAGGTCCGACATTGGTGTTTGTATTTAATTAAAATTAATTTGTGATAAAATATATCCTTCGTAAACAAATAAATAAATTTTCAGACCGCTCGCATTGAGCGGTTTAAAGTTTTAAATTAAAAAAATAAACAAAAAAAATGCCAA
>JALOQQ010000002.1 GCA_025453315.1 Planctomycetota bacterium | reverse complement strand
ACGAATTAGATAAGACGGGAGGGCAAACAATAAAATACTAAGCGCCCAATCCAAGCGCCTGAAACACAAAAAAGCAAACAATAGAAAATAAATAAAAACCAATATTGTCATAAACAAGAAATTGTTTTATTAAAAATTCATTATTTTTATTATAAAACAATTATCACTCCTTATAATATCTAATTATACTACTTTATTCGACAGAATAACACTCCTTAAACCAAACAAAAACCAGGCTTTTAACCCGGTTTTCGCTCGTAATTATTTGAAATAATCTAAGCTCTTTCTACGTATTCACCAGTATCGGTATTAACAATAATTTCATCGCCTTCATTAATAAATAAAGGAACATTAATAGAGGCGCCTGATTCTAATTCAACCTGTTTATTAACATTGCCAGCTGAGTTACCTTTAATACCAGGAGGTGCAGTAATAACTTTAAATTTCATTTTGATTGGCAAATCAATAGCGACAGGATTGTTATTAAAATATAAAGTATCAACATCAGTGCCATCTTTTAAATATATTTCCTTTCCACCCAAACCTTCCAAAGATAAAGAAAATTGCTCATAGCTACTATTGTCCATAAAGTAAGCATTGTCAGCGTCTTTATAAAGAAAATTAGCTTTTTTAGTTTCAGTCTCGGCCTCATCAGCCTTATCATTACCTTGATAAGTCTTTTCTAAGATATTGCCATTAATCAAATTTTTTAACTTTACCTTTAAAACTGCTCCACCGCGTCCCATCTTATGATGGTCGGTTTTTACAACAACATATGGTTCGTTATTCCATTGAATAACGCGTCCAGTTTTTATTTCGTTAAAACTTAACATAAAAATTAACTTAACTTTATTTATGAGTGTGTGACAACAAAGCCATTATTCTAGCTCTCTTAATAGCGGTAGCTAATTTGCGTTGATGCCAAGAGCAAGTTCCGGTTCTTTGACCAGGTAAAATTTTCATGTAGAAATTAACAAACTTCTTTAATGTTCTAGTATCCTTATAATCAACTTCAATGTCGTTGACACAAAAATAACATTCTTTATTACTTTTTTTCATATAAATGTTTTATTAAAAGGGGATATTCTCCACCCTGATTTCCTCTTCACCGTCAGTTTCGGGAAGTGAAATAGTATCAATATTATTAGTATTATTAGTAGCATTGCCACCGCCCATTTTGTCCAACATAATCATGTTTTCCATGACAATTTCGGTGCGATATTTTTTTACTCCATCTTGTCCAGCCCAATCAGTGGTTTGCAAACGGCCTTCAACATAAACTTTAGAACCCTTCTTTAAATATTGACCACAAATTTCTGCTAATTTTCTCCAAGCAACAACATTATGAAATTCAGCTTTTTCTTGTTTTTGACCAGATTGGTCAACCCAAGTGTAATTAGTAGCTACCGAGAAAGAAGCAACCGATTGTCCAGAAGGAGTAGTTCTTACTTCCGGATCCCTAGTTAAGTTGCCGATGATCATGGCTTTGTTTAAATTCATAGATTTGTTGAGCGTTTGGCGATCTGAGTCGCGACAAGACGCTTTTGTTTATAATAAATCTTTAGCATTTAAAATACCTTCCAACTTCTCATCTAAATCTTTTAAATCAATTTTAGCCTTTTCCTTAGCTTTGGCTTTATCTGGCTTTTCTTTCTTTTCTTCTTTCTCTACCACTTCTTCTTTAGCATTTAATTTATCAGTTTTTTCTTTGGCCTTAGCAATTTCTTCAGAACTGCGTTTTTTCATTCTAACAATTTGATGTCTCAATATTTCAGTCGAGAGACGTAAGTTGGAATCTAATTTTTCCAATAAAGTGCTTTCGTAATCAAATTCTAAAAGCTGGTAATAGCCATAATTATTGTGATCAATAATATAAGCTAACTTCTTTTTACCCCAATATTCTTGGTAAGTAATTTCACCGCCATTGTCTTTAATGTTCTTTTCAACTTTAGCGATTACTTCTTTAGCCTCTTCTTCAGTAAACCTGTTTGGTACGATGAAAAGGATTTCATAATGGGCTAGGCCCGATTGTTTGGTTTTTGACATAGTGAATTATAAAAAATTAAACCTTAATTTAATTTCAACTTGAATTAAATTAATAATCAATTAATAACAGCTTTCCTGGTCTTTATAAAATAAAAACCTCGGCTTTCCGGGGTTAATTACGGAAATACCTTTAACTTCGTCTAATTGCGAAGCTATCTCTAAAGAGAGATGTGGGAAAGATATTGTTAAATTGTTTCTATATATTAATACAATTCAAAGAAAAAATCAAGAGTAAAAATAAAAACGAAAAAAAGTTTGCCAAAGATTGAATAATGCCTAATAATATAAATATGAAATATTTTTTTCTTTTAGGCTCCAATCCAGCACTTTCTATAGCCGAAATCTCCAATATTGTGGAGGGTCGTTTAGATTTAATCGGCTCAGATATTCTAACCTGGCAAACAGAAGAAGAACAAGATATTAAGTCTTTAATGAATATTTTGGGGGGAACTATAAAAATAGGTATTATTTTAGATGAAAGTAATGGTTCTCTTCCTGATCTAATATTTAAAACTAAAGAATTAGCTATAAAAATAGCAGATAAACACCCAGACAAAAAGTTTAATTTCGGTTTTTCTTTTCATGGCAAAATAAAAACTAGCGCAAAAATATTAGGCATGACTGTCAAAACCGAATTAAAAAAGAAAAATGTTAAATGCCGTTGGGTGATTAGTAAAGAAAAAATACTTTCTAGTGTAATAGTAGTACAAAATAAATTATTAGATTTGGAAGAATCTTGTGGTTTAGAAGTTTCTTTTATTAAAGATGGAAATAAAATTTTATTAGGAAAAACATTAGCCACTCAAGACTTTAAAGACTTTTCAGCACGAGATTATGGTCGTCCTTCACGCGATGATTTATCTGGCATGCTACCACCAAAACTTGCTCGTATCATGCTAAATATCGCTGGCAAAAATAAAGGAAAAATTTTTAAAATACTCTTAGATCCCTTTTGTGGTTCTGGTACGGTTTTAAGCGAAGCTCTAACTCTGGGCTATAAAAATTTAATTGGCTCTGATATTTCAGAAAAAGCTTTAAAAGACTCTAAAGAAAATATTTCTTGGATTGAAGAAAAATATAAACTTACCAATATTACGATTAGATACCTATTAGAAGATGCTTGTGTTTTAGCAACAAAAATAGAAAAAAACTCTATAGATTTAGTAGTAACCGAGCCCTATCTTGGCCCACAAAGAGGAGAATATGGAACCGAAAAAATAATACAAGAATTAGAAAATCTATATAGCAAAGCCATTTCTCAAATTTATCAACTAATAAAAAAAGGTGGTCGAGTAGTAATAATTTGGCCAGTGTTTATTTTTGAAAGAGAAGGTAAAAAACAAATGAAGTTTTTAAATCCTAGCACTTCTGGTTTAAAAATTATTGATACAATAAATGAAAAATTTAATTTTTTAAAACATCTGCCACTCAGTTTTAGAAAAACCATAATCTACGGTCGCGAAGGACAAAGGGTGTGGCGAGAAATAATATTATTAGAAAAAATATAATAAATAAATTTAAATAATAAAATAATTTTAAATAACAAAAAACCGCCTTCAGAACGGTTTTTTTATAAAAACAAATATTATAATATAGTATAACAATGAAAAAAGGGAATGTTTTTAATGATTATTTATTTATTAAAAAATGACAAATATCACCATCTTTCATAACATAATCCTTCCCTTCTGTTCGTAATAATCCCTTTTCCCTACCAGCTAATTCACTGCCAACTGCCAAGAAATCTTCCCAATAAATAACCTCTGCTCTAATAAAACCTTTCTCAAAATCAGTATGAATAACACCAGCGGCCTGAGGGGCTTTACTACCCTTAATAATAGTCCAAGCTCTGGTTTCATCAGTCCCGGTGGTAAAAAAAGTTTCTAATCCCAACAACCTATAAGCCGAAGTAATTAATTTATCTAAACCACTTTGTTCTATTCCTAGTTCTTTCTTATATTCCGCTTGCTCTTCTTCTGGCAAACTAGCAATTTCTTCTTCTATTTTAACATTAATATTAATAATTTCTTCTTGAGTTTGGCCCAAATCAACATTTTCGCCACCATCATTATTCAAAAGATAAATCATAGGCTTAATTGTTAATAATCCAAGATTCTTTAAAGCCTTATTTTCATCTTCATCTAAAGATAAGGTACGTGCGGCTAGGCCAGACTCTAAATGTTTTTTGGTCTTTTCCAATAAGTCTTTTAATTTTATAGCTTCTTTGTCTCCACTTTTTGTTTCTTTAACAACCTTTTCTAATCTCTTATCAACTGTAGAAAGATCAGCAAAAATAAGTTCCATGTTAATAGTTTCTTTATCTTCTCTGGGGTCAACTTTACCGGCCACATGAATAATGTCATCATTTTTAAAAGCTCTAATTACTTCACAAATAGCATCACACTCGCGAATATGTGATAAGAATTGATTGCCTAGACCCTCGCCCTCATGAGCTCCTTTTACTAAACCAGCAATATCAACAAACTCGATAGCCGCGGAAATAATTTTTTCTGGCTTAGAAATAGCAGCGATCTTATCTAAACGAATATCTGGTACTTTCACAACCCCAACATTAGGGTCAATAGTACAAAATGGATAATTAGAAGCTTCAACTTGCTTTTTGGTTAAAACATTAAATAAGGTAGATTTTCCAACATTGGGCAAACCAACTATACCAATAGATAGTGCCATAAATTTATAATTCAATAATATAAAATACTATTTCTCTATTAAACCAGTTTTTTCCCAAAAATAAAAGGGGCCAACGAGGCCCCTTTTATATATAATATAAAATAATTACTAGGCCAAGTTGGATCCCCTATACCCTTAGACGATATTCTTTTTCCATTAATTAAAATAGATAAGAAATATTTAATGTCTTAGGGAGGAGCTTCTTATTGAGTAGAAGCCACTTTTTACCAATTCGTGGTGAATAGTTCATTCTATTCCGACCGTTTTACCTGAAATTCACCGATAATAAAGAAATATAATAATCCTTCTTTTTTTGTTATTGCATTTCTTTATCGTTGCAAAATTTTCATTTTGCATTTATTTGAGTCAATATTCTCAATAATCTGAATCAGTAAAAAGCAAAGAAATTCATCTAAGAAACTTAGCTAAACTTCTTCTAGTTAAAAAGGAACATAAAGATCGATTCAATTTTCAATTTATTTTGTTTTTAAGCCTAAAGAACGATGTATAAATTTTTTATTCAATTTTCCGTTGCATCAAAATATAATAATCAATCAACTTATAAGATAATTATAGCATTTTCTAATAGTGGGGTCAATATTTGTGTACAAAATAGCTTATTTATAGCTAATATTAGACAAAAAGATGCCTTTTTATTTTTTAAATTAACATCTTTAGTCTAAGGTATTTTGGACTTAAATGCCTAATTTATGCACTTAAAACACAGGTTATCCACAATTTTACACAACAATGTGAATATCTTAATAAAAAAATAAGTCCATAAAAAAATGGACTTATCTTGAGGCTCGGATCGGGCTCGAACCGATGGATAGCAGTTTTGCAGACTGCCGCGTTAGCCAGCTTCGCCACCGAGCCAATAATAATATCGCAAAACAACAATATTAATATATAATACTACCAATATTTTGTAAACAGTGAGTTTCAATGATGACACAAACAACAAAACACTAATGTTTTATCTAAAAACAATTAAAAGGGCTTATTTTAGCATAAATCTAAAGAAGAGTTAGCTTTTAATTTCTGCCAATCAGTATTTTTCTTAAAATTTACTTTATTTTTTACTTTAAAATAAGCGGCTGAGGCAATCATAGCGGCATTATCAGTAGTATACTGAAATTCTGGAACAAAAAATGGTAAATTTAGTTCATTTTCTACTTTCTCTTGTAAATCTAATCTTAATTTTTTATTAGCTGAAACACCTCCGCAAAGAACTACGGTTTTTACCTTATTTTTGATAGCCGCTTTCATTGTTTTAATAATTAAAACATCAATAATAGCCTGTTGAACCTCATAACAATATTCTTCAACTCTATTATGCCAATTTAAATCCTTTTTAAGTTGATAAAGTAGAGCGGTTTTAAGGCCAGAGAATGAAAAATCAAAGTCATTAGAGTTAATCATGGGGCGGGGAAGTGATAATGTTGATTTTTTACCCCTCTCTTGAAAAATTCTAGCTTTTTCTGAAATTATTGGCCCACCAGGATAACCAAGTCCCAGCATTTTTGCGGCCTTATCAAAGGCTTCCCCAGCAGCGTCATCCCTGGTTTCGCCAACAATCTTATACTTACCATGATTTTTCATTAATACTATAGTAGTATGGCCACCAGACACGATTAAAATAAGGGCCGGAAAGACATTCTGATTACTAATATTAATAAAACTAGAATAAATATGTCCTTCAATATGATTAATAGGTATAACCGGGACATTCCAGGCATAAGATAAAGACCTAGTAGCTTCTATACCAGGAATTAAAGAAGTAATTAAACCTGGGCCAATAGTAACTGCTAAAAAATCAATTTTTTTATAAGATGTCTTAGCCTTAACTAATGCTTCATTAATTACCGGAATAATATTTAAAACATGCTCACGAGCAGCTATTTCTGGCACAACTCCATTATATTTTTTATGAATTTCTATCTGTGAAGCCACTACATTAGAAAGTATTTTTATTTTCTGGCCAGTTCCAGAAAGAACTGAAGCAGAAGTTTCGTCACAGCTAGTTTCAACACCTAAAATAAACATAAGTAATAAATTAATAATTTTATACTATCATTTTATATCCGGACTGTAAATTTAAATAAAATTATTGACAATGTATCGCCTTATATATACAATATAATCAATTAAGACATTTTTGGCTTAATTTTTTAATTGAATAAATTTTGGTCCCTTCGTCTAATGGTTAGGACACCAGGTTTTCATCCTGATAATAGGGGTTCGATTCCCCTAGGGACTACGAATAAAAAATAGGCTTATTGCCTATTTTTTATTATTTTTATATTTTGTACAACATTGTTTTCTGTATTTAAAATTTTAAAATCTAAACCATTTTCTTTAAGCAAATTCAAATGTGAATTTGGGAAATCTCTTAACAATCTTCTTTCTAAAGCTTTTAAATCAAAATATCTGTTGCGCTCCAAAGCACTTTGGATCAAAGTTGTTTTTCCAGCGCCTGGTTTACCAAAAAAAATTATTATTTGCTTCATATACGTTAAATTCTTATAATATAATCAAACAATAAATAACCATCGATGTCAAGATTGACTTATCCTGTTGATATGATAAAACTGTTAGGTCGAAATCCCTATAACATGGGATTTTTAATTTGTCAAAAATATAATTATTTATGAAAAAACAGAAATATCGTTATAAACGGATTATTTCAGTTCTTTTAAAAAAACGTGTTCTTTCCTTCTTATTTATTGCTTTTGGTTTCCAAGCCCTCCTCTTTCCCATGCCAACCTTAGCTGACGAGGCCGTGGCGAGTGAACTAGCACAATCTGAAGGTAATGCCTTAGAAATATTACATCAACAGGCTGAAGATGAAATTACTATAATTAATCATCTACCAGAAAACCCTGATGCTAAAATTCTATCAGAGAGCCTTAGAACAATTACGGCTTATAATTCAGAAGCGGCTCAATGTGACGATTCTCCTTGTATAACCGCTAATGGCTTTAATGTTTGTAAACACGGCGAAGAAGATACTATAGCGGCTAATTTTCTACCCTTTGGTACTAAAGTAAAAATTCCTGATTTATTTGGAGACAAAGTCTTTATTGTTAGAGACCGAATGAATCAACGTTTCGATGATAGGGTAGATGTATGGATGTTACACAAGGCCGATGCTAAACAATTTGGCGTACAAGTAAGTAAAATACAAGTTATAGAGTAATAAAAATTTGCATAAAAAAATAGACGGTAATAACTCCGTCTATTTTTTTATCTTTTATCTTTATTGCTTTTTATTCAAAACCATCATGGTTTTTATTATAGTGTCGGGAATAAGAGAAATACTATCTATTCCCAAATCAACTAACATTTTAGCAAAATCTGGGAAGTCACTTGGTGCTTGACCACAAATTCCAACCTTACGACCAGTTTTTTTAGCTACTTCTATTAGATGCTTAATTAAATATTTAACAGCATCATTTTTTTCATTAGAAGCTCCTAAAACATGTAAGGTACCTCCAGAATCACGATCAATGCCTAAAGTTAATTGAGTTAAATCGTTGGAACCGATTGAAAAACCATCAAAAATCTCAGCAAACTGTTCTGCTAAAATAATATTAGTTGGTATTTCAGCCATTACATAAACTTGTAAATTATTTTTGCCTCTTTCTAAACCATTCTTGGCCATAATTTCTAAAACGCGCTTTCCTTCTTCAACCGTACGACAAAATGGAATCATGATTTTTACATTAGTTAGCCCCATATCATCTCTAACTCTCTTTAAAGCCTGACATTCTAAATTAAAGGCTGGCAAAAATTTTTCAGTATAATAACGGTTAGCGCCTCTCCAACCAATCATTGGATTAGACTCTATTGGTTCATATTCACTACCACCTAATAGATTAGCATATTCATTGCTCTTAAAATCTGAAAGTCTTACAATCACATCTTTAGGATAAAAAGCTGAAGCAATCATAGCTACTCCTTCTGATAATTTATCAACAAAGAATTGGGATTTATCTTTATAACCAACAGTTAATGTTTCAATCTGCTTTTTAACCTTCTTATCTTTAATTTTATTAAAATTAATAAGAGCTAAAGGATGGGCTTGAATTTGTTTATTAATAATAAATTCTAAACGAGCTAAACCAACACCATCATTAGGAATAAATGAATTAGAGAAGGCCATATCTGGCTCAGCCATATTCATCATTACTTTAGATTTAAAATTTCTATTCTTTACCAAGTCGCCGATATTTTCTCTCTCTACTTTAAATGGCAACTTTCCATCATAAACATAACCCGCTTCTCCTTCAGCACAACTAACCGTAATAACTTTACCACTCTTAATCGTAGTGGAAGCATTATTGGTTCCCACTACACAAGGAATGCCTAGTTCGCGAGAAATAATAGCGGCGTGACAGGTTCTACCTCCATTATCAGTAACAATGGCGGAAGCAATCTTCATAATCGGCTCCCAATCAGGATCAGTCATATCAGTTACTAAAACTTGTCCTGGTTTGAATTTATTAATATCTTTAATAGTCATTATTCTATTGGCAATTCCTGCGCCAATTTTACTGCCAACGCTTTGTCCGGTAACTAATAATTTTCCTTTCTTTTCCAAAACATAACGCTCTAGAATATTCCTATCTTTAACACTTTGAACAGTTTCTGGTCTAGCTTGAATAATATATAATTCCTTGGTTTTACCATCTAAGGCCCACTCGATATCCATGTGTCTGCCATAATGTTCTTCAATAATCATACCCCATTCAGCTAATTTAACCACTTGTTCATTAGTAATACATTGTTTTTTTCTATCAGCTACCGGAACAGAAACGTCTTTAGTTGGTTGCTTTTCATTCTTATTGTAAATCATTTTTATATCTTTATGACCAATAGCATGATAAATAATCTTTTTAGTTGGTTTAAAAACATAAAATTCATCAGGATTAACCTTTCCCTGAACAATATTTTCGCCCAAACCATAAATGCCATTAATTAAAACAACATTTTCAAAGCCAGATTCAGTGTCTAAAGTAAACATAACTCCAGAGGCGGCCAAATCCGATCTAATCATTTTTTGTATACCAACTGAAAGAGCAATAGTAAAATGATCAAAACCCTTATCAACACGGTAAGAAATAGCTCGGTTGGTAAACAAAGAGGCAACACATTTTTTTACAGACAACATTAATTCTTTTTCTCCTGTAATATTTAAATAAGTTTCTTGTTGACCAGCAAAAGAAGCGTCAGGCAAATCTTCGGCCGTAGCAGATGAGCGTACAGCCACATCTAAATTTTTAACCTTGCTTTCAGCTGATAATTTTTTATAAGCTTCAATAATAGAAATGGCAAAATCTTTAGGAAATTCAGTGGCAATAATTGTTTTTCTAATTTTTTCACCTCTTTTCATTAAATCATTAACATTCTTAGTATTTAATCCTTCTAAAATTTTTCTGATTTGATTTTTAAGACCAGTTTCTTCCATGAATCTATTATAGAATAAAGCGGTAGTTGCAAAACCATTTGGCACCTTAATGCCTTTTTGGGAAAGATTATGATACATTTCCCCTAGAGAAGCATTCTTGCCACCAACCTGAGGAACGTCTTTAATACCAAGTTCATCAAAGAACCTAACCAATTTGTTGTCGATCATAGTTTTTTATTTAAAAATTAGAAATAAGATTAATAACTTATTATATTATAACACATATTTTTTTAATCATAAATCTAAAAACTGTTAATTACTTTTTTAAAAACATTATTTAAGACAATTAATCAACGCCAAATTTCATAAGAGAAAATAACGGCCTGGTCTTTACTAGAAAAACCATATCTATTAATATAGAAATAGCCGCGGACGTGGCGAAATTGGTAGACGCGCATGGCTTAGGACCATGTGGGGTAACCCTTGAGAGTTCGAGTCTCTCCGTCCGCACTAATATTATCAAATGTTTTTTTTCTCTTTTCTTCATAATTTTATACCAAGCCCTATTTTATTCTCCTGGGGCCCAATTCAAATCTATTGGTACGGCTTAATGGTTACTTTAGGAATAATCTTGGCCATGCTAATAACTATTTATATTGGCAAAAAGTATAATATTAAATCTTCTCTAATAATCGACTTATCTTTTGTAACTATAATAGGTGGTTTATTAGGCGCCAGAATATATGAGGTGCTTTTCGTAGATCCACTTTATTATTTCTCTAATTTTTTAGCTATTTTTAAAATTTGGGAGGGTGGATTGGCAATATACGGCGGGATGATAGGGGGCGGCGTAGCCTTAGTAATATTTATCAAAAAACATTTTTCTGGATCTTGGTCAGAATTTTATAAATTTATTGCTATTATTGTTCCTGGTCTAGCCCTCGGACAAGCTATTGGGCGTTGGGGTAATTATTTTAACCAAGAAATTTTTGGCTTACCCACAAAATTACCCTGGGGCATACCAATTAATTTAGAAAATAGACCGGAACTTTATTTAAACAATTCTTTTTTTCATCCCGCCTTTCTTTATGAATCTTTAGGAAACTTAGTAATCTTCTTTATTCTCTTTTTTTTACATGATATAATAAAAAAGAAAGGACTAAATAAGCCCTTTTTAATTATTTCTCTTAGTTATTTTTTTCTTTATTCTGCTCTACGCTTTTTACTAGAATTTATACGCTTAGACGAAACTCTATTGATTAACGGTTGGCGTCTGTCACAAATAATTAGTTTAGTAATAACTATAATAAGCTTTTTATTTTTATTAAAAATTTTTATTAAGAAACAACATGTTAAAGAATAAGCTTAGTTTAAAAATCTTATATGGCTTGGGACTTATCTTCGCCGTTTCAATAGCCTTGCCAGCTTATATTGAATCTAGTTTCTTGGAGCAATTTGTTAGCGTGGAAAAAATTTCTTGGTTTTTTTTAATTGCCAACTTGGTTTCGTTCTTAATTTTAATGACTTCTCATATTTTAATTAAAAAGATAGGGAATTATCGGCTTACGAAAATCTTTATTCTCTTTAATCTAGTTTCACTACTAGCCCTTTCATCTTCATTCTTTACTAATAGCATCTGGAGTGTTTTATTCTTTTTTACTGTTTTTATTATCTGTTCTTACGTTATACCAACAAACCTAGATATTTTTATTGAAAGTTTTTCTTTAAATAATAAAACCGGAAGAATTAGAACTATGTTTTTAACAGCCACTAACTTGGGCTGGATAGCTATGCCTATTGTTTCTGGCTTTTTGTTAAAATCAGGCGGTTTTCGTACTATATTTTTACTAGCACTTGGTGTTGTTTTTATTTTCGCTCTAGTCTTTTGGAAGAACAAAAAAAATATTGATAAAAAAATAAAGTATTCTGAAATAAATATTTCTGAAACTATAAGCACTATTTGGCGTCGTCCTAATTTAAAAGGTATTTTCTTTATTTCTTTTTTACTAAATCTGTTTTTTAGCATGGCCGTAGTTTTTATGCCCCTTTATCTAAATCAATACTTTGGCTTTTCCTGGCAAACTATTGGTTATATGTTTTCTTTTATGCTTCTACCTTTTGTTCTAATAGAAATTCCGGCTGGTATTATAGCGGATAAATATGGGGCCGAAAAAAGACTATTAGCCCTGGGTTTTGTTATTTTAGTTGTGTCCTGTTTAATTTGGGCCTTAACAGACTCAACCAGTCCCTTTGTTTGGGCTCTTCTTCTTTTTATGAGCCGCTGTGGAGCCGCTTTAGCCGAATCTATGCGAGATTCTTATTTCTTTAAGCATGTTAGTGCTAAAGATGCGAGTATTATAAAATTTTTCCGTAACACCGGTCCTTTAGCGTATGTTTTTGGGTCAATAATATCTTTAGTGCTATTAAAATTCTATAGTATAAACTATTTATTTCTTTTCCTGGCTATCCTAGTTTTTTCCGGTTTTTACTTTATATTTTTAATACGTAACGGCAAAGAAAAAATTATTAAAGTGTAGCTTATTGCCTTTTGTGAAACAATATATTACAATCAGCAATATCTTGCGGGTATAGTATAATGGCTTTTATGTCAGCCTTCCAAGCTGAAGATGAGGGTTCGATTCCCTCTACCCGCTCCAATTAAACTCTTATTTTATATCACCCATCTTTTGTAGGCTTAATAATTTGGAGTACAAACCCGCGCCTTTTTGAGCAAGAGCTAAATGATTACCCTCTTCTACTATTTTTCCCTTTTCTAAAACAATAATTTTATCAGCCTTTTGAATGGTACTTAAACGATGTGCTACAACTATTAACGTTCTATCTTTAGCTATTCTATCAATAGCTTCTTGAATCAATTTTTCACTACAACTATCCAGATTACTGGTAGCCTCATCAAATATTAAAATACGTGGGTTAGCCAGAAGAGCCCTGGCAATGCCAATTCTCTGTCTTTGTCCACCTGATAATTTAACGCCTCTTTCACCCACTACAGTTTCATATCCCTCTTTTAAATTAATAATAAATTGTTCGGCATTAGCAATACGAGCCGCCGCTTTAATTTCTTCAAAACTAGCATCAGGATTAGCGTAAGCAATATTATGTTTAATAGAAGAGTTAAATATTTCTACTTCTTGAGGAACAATAGCCATGTTCTTACGCAAAGAATATAAATCATACTCCCTAATATCTTTGTCATCTATTAAGACCTTGCCCATTTGTGGGTCATAATGCCGATAAATTAAGCGGACCATAGTAGTTTTGCCCCCTCCCGAAGGACCAACTAGAGCCGTAAAACAACCCGAATTAATTTCTAGATTAATATTATCTAAAATAGTATTACCCTGATCATAAGTAAAGCTTAAATTTTTAAAAGAAATTTTTCCAATAATTTTCTTAGCAATAGTGGCCCCTGGCTTATTCTTAATATTAGAGTCTCTTTTTAAAAGGTCTATAAAACGCTTTACAGCCTCCGCACTATCTTCCACGTTGTCATAAAAACGAGAAATTCTATATAAAGAAATAAAACATTTTTCCGATAAGGTTAAGACAAAAACAAATGACCCGATATTAATTTCTTTATTTAGCATTAAATAAGCACCCAAAGCAATAACAGCTATTCTACCTATTGTTACTAAAGAATCTCGTTTAAAAATAAAAAAAGTGCGCTTAAACCATTCTAATTTTTCTGCTGTTCTAATGTTGTCCCAGAATTTTTTAAACTCCTGGTTTTCTCTTTTTTCCTGAACAAAAGACTGAACGGTATTAATATTCATAATGCTTTGTCCTAATTTACCAAAAGCATTTTCAACATTTTCATGTCTTTTTTTACGGACAGGATATAAAAGATAATTAACATGGAAAGCATAAAAAACAAAAATTGGGGTAAAAATAAGGAAAGGAATAATAAAAATCCAATTAACAAATAAAACGGCAAAGAAAGTGATTATTAGCTGTAATATAGTTGGAATTACTTCAAAATAAGAATTGCTAAGCAAATCTACTATTTTATACATTCCCTTTTCTATTTTAATGATTTTATTTCCTGTGTCCTCTTGCTCGTGATAAGCTAAACTCAAATTTAATAATTTCTTTTGTGCGCTGGTAATAAAATAATATTCCATGTCCGATGATAAACTAAGAAATCTTTTACTATTAAAAAACGAATACAAAGAAATAATTCCTTCACTAAACAAAAACAATAAAATAAGCTCTATTAAGTTAAAGACGTTAGCATTATTAAGGCCAGTTAGAGTGTTAATTATTTCCTTCATTACATATGGACTGCCCAACTTTAATAATTCTAGAAAAAGAATTAAAAAGAAAAATAGTTTAATTTTCTTCTTAAACGGTTTAATTAATAACCATAAATCTAGCCAAAAGTTTTTTCGACCCTTAAATAAATTCATAAACTTCTTATAAATAAACTAATATTTAGTAATTACAATCATTTTAGTACAAACTCTAAAAAAAATAAATTATAAAAATATTTTAGTTAATAGACCCTTCTTTGTGCTATACTATAATCACTATGAATTATCTTTTTATTGTCCAAGGCGAAGGCCGCGGACACATGACTCAAGCCATATCGCTTAAACAACATTTAGAAGAAGCTGGGCATCAAGTTATAAAAGTGTTAGTTGGAACAAATAATGATCGAGAAATACCCAAATTCTTTTATGAAAAAATTGGCGTTGGCGTAGAAAAATTTTCTAGTCCCAATTTTTGTTTTGATAAAAATAACCGCCGGGTTCAAATTATAAAAAGTATTTTATATAATATTAGTCATTTGCGACGTTTTATTAAAAGTCTGATTTTTATTAATAATACTATTAAAGAAACAAACCCAGATATAATAGTTAACTTTTATGACCCCTTACCGGGTTTGGCGCGCGTCTTTAAAAAACATCACTCTAAACTAATTTGTATTGGTCATCAATATTTTTTCTTTCTTAAAGAAGCTCCTTTACCACCGAATAATTATTTATCTCGACAGGCTTTTTTATTTTACAGTCGTTTAACAGCTTTAAAAGCGGATAAAATATTAGCCCTTTCTTTTCGACCGATAAAAAGTATTTTTCAAAAAAATAATTATTTTGTAGTGCCCCCCTTATTAAGGAAAGAAATCCACCAACTACCAAATACTAATAATAATTTTTTATTGGTTTATCTTCTTAACCCAGGCTATGCTCCGGAAATTATTGCTTGGCACAAAAAACACTCTCAACAAAAATTAGAGGTTTTTTGGGACAATAAAGAAGCTGAAGAGGTTTTTGTTCAAGATAAAAATTTAATCTTTTATCGCCTCCACGATAAATTGTTTTTAGAAAAATTATCGTCCTGTACGGCCTACGTTAGCAGTGCGGGTTTTGAGTCTATTTGTGAGGCCTTATATTTAAAAAAACCGACCCTACTAGTACCAACCGAGGGCCATTTTGAACAACTTTGTAATGCCTACGATGCTGTCGCGGCGGGAGCTGGAATTTGGAATAAAAAATATGTTATTGATGAATTAATAAATTATCTAAAAAATCATAAAGCAAATAATGATTTTACTGACTGGATAAAACAAGCGCCAGACCTAATAATTCCTCTTTTAAAATAACTTTTGAACTTCTTCTTTCTTTGTCTGAGGGCTTGTAATTATTATATAGCAAAACATTTTTTGAGTCTTTATTTAAAGCGGCTATGTTATAAAAATTTTTTACTATTAAAAAAGACCTTTCTCTAAGGGTCTTTTTTGAATTAATATAGTTAATTAGTAAATAATTTTTTAGCTTCGTACCAAAAAGAAGAATCTCCTTGCTTTAGTTTAAAATACCACCACTCGACACCCCACAAAGAAACTCTGCTAAAACCAACGTTTTGAGCAAATTGTAAATTAGATTTAAATTGTTCTAAGCTCATTGACCTATCAGCCTCTTTATTAGACATTTCGCTCATTTTTCCATTTGGAACCCAGGGTTCGGCTTGTAACTCCGCGACAATGCGATTCTGGGGCTCAATATGAGCCATCTTAGCTTTTAAAGAATAAAAAGTGGCTGGCCAAGGATAACGTATATAACCAAACGCAGAATTATAAACCACTCTATACATGGTAGTACCAAAAATATCACCTATTCTACCCTCTTCTTGCCAACTACTTAATTCTCCCGATCCAGAAATAATAATTTCTCTATCGTCTAGTTTTCTTACCAAAGAAACCTCTTCTCTCAACCAAGCCGGGTCACTGTCTGGACATTCTCCAAAAAGATCTAGAAGTGGCTCATTTTCCACTTGCCAATATATTATTTCTGGACGACTTTTATAGCGTTCTACGACGGTCTCTAACATTTTTAAAGTAGCTTTTTGAACCTCATCTTGTTTTATTTCTTTTAACCACTCTGGGCTGTGACATTCTGGCCAACGAGGCAAACGACGCCCAATAGCTATAGTAAACTTAGCTTGTCTTTTAGCTCCCTCATTTAAAATAAAATCATAATCACTAAAATCAAATTTATTTTGTTGAGTCTCTATTTCATCCCAATAAACCGGAATTCTAATATCTTTAACTTTTAAATCATCTAAAATTGCTAAATAAGCTTCTTGCCAGTTTAATCCCAATTCTTCAGAAAACTTAGTAGAAAAAGTTACCCCCCAAAAAGAAGGGTCTGATTTAATATCTTTAACCCTAGGATAAGGATGAGAAGTTTTTAAAAGCCAAATTGTTACCGAAATTATCAAAATGGAAAAAATAATAATCTTTTTTTTGGTTTTGGTCATAAATAAAACTAAAGCAAATTTTAAAAAATAATTTGTTTTATATAGTAATATAATAAAGTCCAACGGCTATACAAATAATCGCTGCTATTTTTTGGATAATAATCTTTTTAGAAACATCTTCTTTTAAAATTTTAGGGAAAAACAAAGTTATCACAATTCCTAGTGTTAACAGAACGGCATATTGCACCCCCTGAAGAGCACTGACTACCGCCACCGAACCCAAAAACACTGCATAATTCTGTAAAATAAAGCCACCGGAAGAAAGAATTTGATTACCCAAAACTAACCATTTATTGCTTTTACTACTACGGCCAGAATGATGGGTTAGAGAGCGTATAATTTCATGGCGCCAGTGTTTTGGCAATAGAAAAGCCAAGGCCATAAGAGCGCTACCAATCCTGATCCAAATAAAAGCACTCCAAAAAGTTTGTCCAGTATAAGCATATTTTGTCCCAACAAAAAATGCGGCAAAAAACAAAGATGCTAAAATAGCTAAAAGCAATGTAGGACCTTGAAAAGATTTTCTTTTAAATATACCCACATGTTCTTTCCAATAATTATGATGTTCTGGTAATAAAGCCATAACAAAAGTACCAATCAAAAGAAAAACAAACCCCAGCCACTGGTTACTAGAAAACTTTTCTTGAAGAAAAATTATAGAAAAAATTATAGAAAAGACCGGAACTATTCCACCAATTAAAACCAATATTTTAGAAGCATCTCCTCGGTGTAAAGAACTATACAAAAACAATAAAGCTAGGGGGAACAAAGCTCCGGTTAATAAATTAACTAATAATAAATGAGAGCCCGGCCAATTTAAAAACCAAGGGGCAATTATAATAATTAAAACGCTCATGAAACCAACTAAAAAAGCATAGGCTTTACTACTCGGTAAAACATTATCAACCAAAAACTTATCCATTAAGTTTACTACCGCTAAAATAACGTAGGAAACAATCGCGAGAATAAGCCAAGACATAATTAAAGCAAATGAGCGTCTTGAATTTCACTAATCTTATGACGTAAAACAATATCTTCAACATGATAAGTTCCAAGCTTAGGAGCGTCCATAAAACCTTTCATTGCCGCTTCAGCCAGCCAACCAGAATTAACCCAATCAAACAACCACTCATCTGTATATTTGGGATCTTGATTATCAACTCCAGCACCAATAGCCATTAACCAGTCACGATTATAATGTTCTTGAGAACCAACGGGATCCGACATAATAATTGGTAGACCTAAACCACTATAAAAAGATAATTCCGATGGCTTAGTCCAAAGTATATCGGTGTTATGTAGGGTTTGATTAAACATTTTGAAAGAGGTCATTTTGTCTTCCGAATAAATAACTTCTACTTCGCTACCAAGCTCTAATTCACAATCTTTAACTTCGTGTGCAAATAAATCAGCAACATCTTTCCTAATACCTGCTATAAGATTAAGTTTTATTTCTTTGGCTTTAATTTTATTTCTTAAACTATGCAAAATAGTAACGCCCAATTCTCTTTGAGCGCCTGCGCCGCCAACCGCGAAAGTTAAGGTTAAAATTCTTTTTTGTGGTTGATATTTTTGTGGATCCATCCATTCTTCGATGGTTTTTCGATATTTATTATAATAAACCTGTCTAGGATCAAGATTAAACAATCTAGTTCTTAAATCTGTCTTTAATATTTCTTGTTCTTCTAAACTACCAATGTTTTCTTTTGGTAAAGGAAACCCCGTAACATAAATATGGTTAGCTCTAACGCCGTATAGTTGTAATCTTTCTTTAACTCTTTTGTTTGGTGCTAAATAAATAATACGACTTTCTTTGGGATTGACCGGGGCCCAAGAACGAGAAATGTCAGCATCACAGACAACACAATAAATTTCATTTTTATAACCATGATATTCCGCGAAATAAGCACAAACAAAAAAAGTGGTTAAAAAGGGAAGTGGGTTTTTGTTTAAATTATGAATTAAGTCTCTTCCCAAACCATTCTTTACTTTATCAAAAAAATATTTTTGTTGAGTAATTTGTTTTGACAAATCTCTTCTTGGATAAAATGGTTCTATTTTTTGAAAATAGTCCATAACGGAAAAAGCAAGGTCACCTAAAAAAGGAACTTTCTTAAAATAAGATAAAAGTTCGTACCATTTTCTTCCACTTTCCCAATCTTTTTTTTCAGCCTCTTTAATGCCGGGGTAATCATTAGCACTGATAACACCAGCCTCACTAATTGGTAAAAACGGATATGCTGCTCGTTGATGTCCATATCCCATGTCGATAGCAATAACATGTGATTTGTTATATTGTTCGGCCATATTTTTTTTACCAAATAATAAGAATTTTACTTATATTTGGCTAATATTAGCAAATTATTTTAAATATTAAAAAAGAAAAAATCTAAGAAACAATCAATCTAATTATTGTTAAACAAAATAAAAATAATTTATTTTGTCCAAACTAAAGGATTCTTTTTATCTAATTGTAAATATTGATAAGCGGCTAGTGCGGCTATTGTTCCTTGGCCAGAGGCAATTGTAATCTGTTTAAATTCACCATTAGTAACATCTCCCGCAGCAAAAACACCCGGGGTCTTAGTTTCACATTTTTCATTTATAATAATTTGATTCTTTTCATCTCGCTCAACAATTCCCGATGTTATGTTGGTGCTAGCAATTCTGCCAATTTCTATAAAAATTCCATCTACTAAAATCTCTCTTACACCCTTTTCTTTATTTTCTATTTTTATATTTTGCACCGAGTTCTCGCCATTTATTTCTTTCAGTTCTGAATTAAAAATAACTTCAATATTTTCTCTATTTTGAACCTCTTTAACCAAAACCTCAAATCCCTTAAAAGAATCTGAGTGATTGATTAAGTAGACCTTGTTAGCTATTTTAGACAAAACTTCGGCCGCATCTAGGGCTGAGTTTCCACCGCCAACAACGGCCACAGCCTTATTTCTAAATAATGGCCCATCACAATTAGCACAATAAGACACTCCTTTACCATTTAAACGATCTTCTCCTGGAACCGCCAATTTCTTTGGCGATAAGCCCATGGCTATAATCAAAGTTTTGCTTTCATATTTATTCTTGGATGTATAAATTTCAAAAATATCACCATTTTTTTCAATTTTTTGAACTTCTTCTTCTTTTAACTCCACACCACAAGATAAAATTTGTTCCCTCATTTTAACAATTAAGTCAAAACTTTCTATATGCTTAAATCCTGGATAATTTTCAATTTCAGCCGCCCACACCATTTGACCGCCAATATTTTTAGTAATCATCAAGGTTTTCATTTCTCTTCTGGCAGCAAAAATTCCAGCACTTACCCCAGCTGGACCACCGCCCAAAATAATAACATCGTACATATTTATATTTTTACATTAATTTAAGTTCTTATTTATCATTATACTATTTTAAAAGATAAAATTCAACTAATAAAATATTTATAAAACATATATAAAATAGGCTATTTTCTAAATTTTTTGTAAAAAAATTAGTCTACATAAACGTAGACTAAAGGGCGAAAAACATTTTTTCTAATTTTTTAATTTAATTAAGAACCTGTAGAATTCTTTCTATTGCCCCTAAAAGATTATCCTTTGATCCAGGCTTCATTAAATAACTACAACCAAATTCCCTACTTTTTTCCCGAACATGGGCTTCTTGTGCCGTGAAAAACATAATTTTGCTATTCATTCTATGGTTGGGGTGTGCATCTATTAATTCTTGGCACACTTCAAAACCATTTTTAACCGGCATATTAACATCTAAAACAATAACATCAATCTCTCCGGGAGATTGTGAAACAATTTTAATGGCAGCTTCGCCATTATCAACAGTAACAACTTCATAATTATCTTTCAAAAAACTTGAGATAAGCTCCAAATTAATGGGCTCATCATCCACAACAAGAATCCTGTACTTCTTCATAATCTTGATTTTTGGTTGGTTAATATTGTATTTTATTTTGAAAAAACTAAACAAAAGATGAAAGTTCTATAAAGAACTTATAAATTTAATTTAAGAAGATTTTAATTGTGGACCATAAGGGACTTGAACCCTTGACCTCTTCCATGCCATGGAAGCGCTCTAGCCAACTGAGCTAATGGCCCTAAATATACAAAATACAAAATTAACAAACAATTTTTATTATAATAATATTTAGAAAATTAAGCAACAATATTATTAACACTCCTGTGTCCTCACCACGAATCGAACGTGGATTTAGAACTTAGGAGGTTCTCGTTCTATCCATTAAACTATGAGGACTCTAATTTACCTAAAATTTATGGGTTATATGATAAAGTTTATTTAACCACTTCTCCTTCAATAACTGAGTGCTCTGGTTTTTTTATTTTTCTAAAAACTACTAGTTGCTGTAGCGCGGCTAATAAAGTAGAAATAAACCAATAAAGAGTTAAACCGGCTGGTAGGCTCATACCAATAAAAACAGTTAAAGCTGGCATAAAATAAAGCATTTGTTTGTTCATTATGGCTGCCATATCTTCATCTTTTGCCCCCTCTGTTTTAATCGTAGACCTTTTGGTGCTCATCATTTTCGCTTGCACAAACTGAGCTGCTCCAGCCAAAATAGCTAAATAAATATTTTTTTCCGCTAAGTTAAGAGCAAAACCATTAAACCAAGCAAAAGAAATAGTGTTAATGCTTTCTGGTCTAGTAATAAAAGAATAGACCAATCCCAATTTATTGTTCATTCCATCTTGGAAAACTTGGTAAACAGCAATAAGAAAGGGGAGTTGAATTAAAATTGGCAAACAAGAAGAAAAGGGGTTTATTTTATGCTCTTTATATAAAAGCATTAAAGCTTTAGACATTTCTTGTTTATCATTCACATACTTAGCTTTTAACTCATTAATTTTGGGTTGAAGATCTTGAAGATACTTTTGTGACTTAATTGCCTGATTAGAAAGTGGCCAAAGAACCAACTTAATAATTATGGTTAGCAATATAATAGCAATTCCTAGATCGTGACCGGGAATAAAATTATATAACAAAATCAAAACGTTTAAAATTGGTTGATAAAAAATAACTTGAAATAAGAAAATCATTTTTTTGGCTAACCTTAGATAAAAAGGTTATAAATTAAAAATTATTTTAATGGGTCGTAACCACCCTTATTAAAGGGGTTGCAACGCAATATTCTCCAAATAGCCTTAATCGTTCCTTTAAATAAACCGTATTTTTCTAGTGCCGAAACGGCATACTCTGAACAAGTTGGTTTAAAGCGACAGAATCCATGAGGATATAAAAATTTAAAAAAACCATGATCAAAAGAAATTGTTTTTTGATATAGTTTAATCAATCTGATGACAAAATAACGTGGGTGATATTTAAAATTAAGCATAATTAGTTATAAAGTCCTGCTTTTTTTAGTGCTATTTTTAATTCTGCTTCTATTTCTGTGCTTTTTTTGTCTAAAATACCGGGCTGAACAATAACAACAATGTCATTCCCGCTGTTTAGTTCTTCTTTTTCTTTGAGCAATATTCCTCTTATTATTCTTTTAACTTTATTTCTTTTGACTGCTATTTTAGATACCCTTAATCCAACTAAAATTCCAATCCTGTTTAATCCCAAATCATTAAGAGCACTTCTAATCCCAATGTTTTTACTATAATAAGAACGTCCCGTTTTAAAGACTTTCAAAAAATCATTGTGGTTGGCAAGCCTAACTTGCTTAAAAATCATGTTTTTATTTAGATAAAACTTTTCTACCCTTATCTTTTCGTCTTTTTAAAACATTTCTACCATTAGCAGTGCTCATTCTCTTTAAGAATCCATGTTTTTTCTGGGCACGCTTCTTGTTTGGTTGATAGGTGCGCTTTGGCATAATAATTGTTATTAATATTTATTATTTTACTTTAGTTTTTCTTTGTCTCCTTCATTAAACAAATAGATTGTCCCTTGAGAAGACAATATTAGATTAACAATAACATTTCAACTTAAAAAGGTCAATAAATTTTTATTTTTAAATTATACACCAATTATTAACAACTTATAAACATTTTTTTAGGATTGCGGGCTTAGTGTTTTTTGATATAATAAGCTCATCAAAAATAAAAATTTAATTTATACCCTATGAACAACGAGCAACTTTGGCAAGCGGTGTTGGGCGAGATTGAAGTAAACTTATCCCGCGCTAACTTTATTACCTGGTTTAAAGACACTTTCATTTCTTCTTTTGAACAAAATAAGGTTATTGTGGGAGTTCCAAACGCTTTTGCTAAAAAGTGGCTTGAAGAGAAATACCATAAAAGTATTTTAGGGGCTCTAGAAAAAATCAGTCATCAAAAAATTTCTGAGATACAATATCGAGTTGAGTTAAAACGCGACGCCTCTAGCAGACAGCCAATTAATAATTATTCTTTCTCTAATAATCAGCCCGCTAATTTAGAAACCACACCAAGCGCAACCCCTGAATCTAGGATTGATGGACAAAAAACAAATTCTTGTGGGCTTAATACTAGATATCTTTTTGAAAATTTTGTAGTTGGTAAGGGAAATGAACTAGCTTATGCCGCATGTAAGGCGGTTGTTGATCGCCCGGGAGAAATATATAATCCACTATTTATTTATGGTGGCGTTGGGCTTGGGAAAACTCATTTATTACAAGCTGTTGGCAACGATCTCTTAAAGAAAACTTCTAAAATATTATATACCACCAGTGAAAAGTTTATGAATAATTATGTTCAGGCTGTTCATGGTGGTAGGGCCAAGGAATTTAAAAGCGTTTATCGAAACGTAGACTTGTTGTTGGTTGACGATGTTCAATTCATGGGCGGAAAAGACGGAACTCAAGAAGAGTTTTTTCACACCTTTAATGAATTATTACAAGACAACAAACAAATAGTCTTAACCTCTGATCGACCACCAAAACTAATACCAGCCGTAGAAAAAAGACTTACTTCTCGTTTCGAATCTGGAATGGTTGTTGATGTTGGAAAACCAGACGTCGAAACAAAAATGGCTATTTTAGAAAAAAAGGCAAATGAAAAAAACTTTCCACTAGACCGCGAGGTGCTAAGTTATGTGGCCGGCTGTATTCAAAATAATGTTAGAGAATTAGAAGGTGCCCTTAATAAAATAATTGCCTCTCATCAATTAAATAAAGTAGAACCCTCTATTAAAAGCGTTAAAAACATCTTAAGCGATATCTTAGCAAACGCTCAACCCAAAAACACCACCCCCAAAGATATTATTGAGGCGGTTGTTAAATATTATGGCATAACCAATAAAGATTTATTGGGCGAGGGACGAAAAAAAGAATTAGTTTGGCCTAGACAGGTGGCCATTTATCTTATGAGAGAAGAATTAAACACCTCTTATCCCACAATTGGTGAAGAGCTTGGTGGTCGCGATCACACAACCGCTATGCACGCTTATAATAAAATTTCTAATGAGCTTAAAAAAGAAAATGAAAAACTAAAACAAGAACTAGATTCTATTAAACAGTTGTTAGATTAGTAGAGTGTAAAACCACTGAACAAGATTGTTAATTGATTGTTAAAAAATAACTAACACCTCAACCATTCTCTGTTAAAACTTTTTAATCATTTGTGTATAAAAGAACCAAAAGAAAAACTATACACAAATCACCTAACAATTACCCACCAATTGCCCACCAAAAAATTTCATTTAAAAACCCCAAAAAGAAGCTAAACTTAGTTAAAAAATATTTATTAATAAACTTTTCAACAACGCTTATTATTAATTCTATATTATAATTATGAAAATAATAGGATTACAAGAGAACCTTAAACAAGCTCTCTCAATCGTAGGATGTGCTACTAGTAAAAATATAAATTTACCAATTCTGGGAAATATTTTAATTAGGGCAAAAGACAATATTGAGCTAATAACCACTGATTTAGAAATTGGTATTACTCACCAATTAAGGGGAAAGATTGAAAAAAGCGGGGAAATAACTATTGATGCTAAAGTTTTTGGTGAGTATGTTTCTTTGTTACCAAACCAAAAGATAGAAATAATAACCGAAGAGGAAGGTGAAGAGGTAGAGGTTAATTGTGAAAATTACAAAACCAGAATAAAGGGTCAATCAGCGAAAGAATTTCCACTTATTCCAAGTATAAAAAAAGAAAATCAATTCAAAGTTAAAAGGAATGATTTTAAAGAAGCGTTGAGTAAGGTTGTCTTTGCAGTATCAAATAACGAATCTCGTTTGGAGTTATCTGGAGTACTTTTTACTTTTATTGATAATCAATTAGTGTTAGCGGCTACGGATAGTTTTAGATTATCAGAAAAAAAAATTGCTTGTCAGATTGAGAATCAGAATCAAGAAGAGAGAATTATTGTTCCAGTTAAAACCATCCAAGAATTAATTAAAATATTAAATAACAGTATTGAGTTGACTGAAGATTCTCAAGAGGTATTAATTTATATTTCTGACAATCAAATTTTATTTTGTTTAAATTCAACCGAGTTAATTTCTAGAATAATTAGTGGGCAGTATCCAGACTATAAACAAATTATTCCAGAGAAAAATAAAAGCAGAATTATTTTATCTAGAGCAGAATTACTAAGGGCGGTTAAGGCTTCAGCAATTTTTTCTAAAACAGGAATAAATGATGTTGGTTTATCATGTTCCAAGGATAGGGTTTTAATCTCCGCGGCCTCAGGACAGGTTGGAGAGAGTTCAGTAGAACTAGAAGCTAAAGTAATTGGTGATGATAATGACATTACTATAAATTATCGTTATTTATTAGATGGCCTAAACTCTATTGAGGGTGATAAAGTTGTTTTAGAGGTTATTGACGCTAATGCCCCCTGTGTTTTTAAACCAGAAAAAGACGAAAGCCAACTTTATATAGTTATGCCATTAAGACAGTAATTTGACGTTAGAGTGGCTTTTTAATATAATAAGACTATATTTATTAATTTAAAAAATAATTTAACAAAAAATTATGAAAAAAGCGATAGTTTTCTCCCTTTCCGTTTTAGCGGTTTTATTTGTTATAACGGGATGTTCTTTGGTTAAAAAATCAGAGGTACAAAAAATAACAGCGGTTAGTACTGATCAAATAAAAACTAAGACCGAACAATTTATTAATGATAATTTAATGGCCCAGGGAAGTAAGGCAACTATTGAAAAAGTTGAAGAAGCTGATGGGTTATATAAATTAACTGTAAACATTGGTAATGATCAAAAAGTAGAATCTTACATTACTAAAGACGGAAAAACCTTTTTTCCAGAGGCTATAATTATTAAAGAAGCTGAAAAGAAAACAGCCGCGGCCAATAAGCCAGCTGAAATAACCGAAGTTACTAAGAAGAATGCCAAGCCAGAAGTAGAATTATTTGTTATGAGTTATTGTCCTTACGGCACCCAAATTGAAAAAGGTATGTTACCGGTTTTAGAAACCCTAGGAAATAAAATTGATTTTAAATTAAAGTTCTGTGATTATGCTATGCATGAAAAGAAAGAATTGGATGAAAATTTGATTCAATATTGTATTCAAAAAGAAGAACCAACTAAGTTAAGTGCTTACCTAACATGTTTCTTGGAAGACGGTAAATCAGACGAGTGTTTAAAAACTGCCAAAGTAAGTGCTACTAAATTAAAGGCTTGTGTTAAAGCCACTGATACAAAGTATAAAGTTACAAGCAACTATGAGAAAAAAGTTGGTTGGCAGGGCAATTTTCCAGGATTTGATGTAAACAAAGAAGACAATGCTAAATATGGTGTTCAGGGATCTCCTACTTTAATAATTAACGGTGAAAACATTTCTTCTGGTAGAGATGCTAGCAGTTTATTGAAAACTATTTGTTCAGCCTTTACTACTCAACCAGCCGAATGTTCAAAACAGCTCTCCGCAGAAGCTCCAGCCCCGGGATTTGGTTTTAGTAATAACGGAACCAATATTAATGCTTCTTGTGGCAACTAAATAAATCAGAGTTTTATATAAAAAAATAAACCGTTATAAGCGGTTTATTTTTTTATTACATTAAGTCTTGTGCTGGTGGCTTGTTGTTTGTGACTGGCTTGGAGAGAAGAATAGCTTATTTAATAGCGTTTAATAAAGATTCTTTTAAGTCGTCTTTGGATTGTAAACCAACAAATTCTTGTATTACTTTCCCGCCAACAAAAAGCTTTAAATTAGGAATGCTTTGTATTTGATATTGTTGGGCTATTTCTTGGTTTTCTTCTTCATTAGTATTAACTTTAACAATTCTTAATTTACCTTCTAACTCGGTTGATAGTTCGTCCAAGGTTGGTCCCATCATACGACAAGGCATACACCAGGGCGCCCAGAAATCTACTAATACTGGAAGGGCAGAATTTAAAACTTCGCTTTGAAAAGTTTGCTTAGTAACATCAAGCGCATTAGACATATTTTTCTTTACCCAAAAATTATTGGGTTTTTAATTATTAATTTTTAAGAGTAATGTAGTAATTATAACTATCTTTTTCAATTTTTTCAATTTTAAAATTAGCTTCTCGGGCCAGGCGGCAAAAACCCCGCAAAGTAAAGGCGTGGTAATAACGCAAACTGTCGGGTGAAACTTTATTTTTATTTCCCCAGTTGAAAAACAAATCACCAAAATCAAAATTATTTTTACCCAATAATTTTAAGAGAGCAAATTTTAAGACCAACAATAAACCCCTTTTTTTAAACAAATTATTGAGACTAAAAAAATTCCAAAAACTAATAACTAAGTGGCCATTTGTTTTTAACAACAATTTTAAGTTATTTAAAGCTTGTAAGCGTAAGCTTTTGCCCGGGAGGTGATGAATAACTGCTATACAAAAAATAAGATCAAAAGAAATATCTAGTGGGAGTTCACTCTTATTTACTAAACTACCAGCCCGAAAAGTTATTTTTTGGGGTAGGGGCACTTGGCTTCTCCACTCAATAACATTTTTTTCTGCCAAAGAGAGAAGGTTTGCACTTACATCAATACCGTAATAATAACAATTACTTGGTAAGATAGGGATAAGACGTCCATTGCCACAACCCGCATCTAAAATAAACTTGGTTTGCTCGGGCTGATTATTAATTAATTCATCAACAATACTCTTTAGCTTGGGCCAAACCATTTTTTTTCTAGTAGAACAGAATTCTTGGGCACAAGAATTATAATTTTGTTTTACTAAGTTTAATAGTTTTTGTTCTTGTTCGGCCCTCATAATATTAATAAGAAGATAAGTATTCTTTTTTGGGTTTTAGGCAACGATCACATTTACCGCAACTAAAACTTTTATTTTCACCAAAATATTCTAAAATATACTGTTGGCGACAACCCGAGTGATAAATGTAATTTTCTATTAAGTCTAATTTCTCGTAAGCCTTTTTCATTTTTTCTTTTAGAGCGCTCAGGTTTAGTTCTATGTCGTCCGGGCAAACTTTTTTTAATATTTTTACTTCAGTTCCTCTAAAGGGCGGTTCATAATACCACCAATCTTGTTCAACGCCTTTTTTTATTAATCTTTGTAAACTATCTTTTTTTATTTCTAAAAGAGAAGAAACTTCCTCTAAATTAATGCGCCAACCTTTTTCAAGTTCAGTAGAAAATTTATCACAAAGCTTAGTAAAAGAATTTTTTTGTTTGCCCTTTAGTTCTTCAATTACAGTGTTGATATTAATTTTCATTTTTAAATAAGCACTAGAGGTTCTTTCGTTCGGTCTGGCCAAATAACCTTCTTTTTCTAAAAGTTTAAGGGCAGTGCCGATAGCCATTTCGGGTATTTTTTCACTAAGTTGTTCAGCAATTTCCGAATAAGTGATTAAGACAGAGTCTAATAAATAATTATTAGGGTTTATGGTTTTTTCTTGATTAAGATATTTATTTAAAATTATTTCATAGGTTTCAACTATAGACTGGGGAGGGGGATTATCTCCTTTAATAAAAAACTCATGAAGATAACGATCTTTTGGTGAATAAAATAATAAACAAAAACTTTCTTTTCCGTCTCTTCCGGCTCGTCCAGCTTCTTGATAATAAGCCTCTACTGTCCCGGGCATATCATGATGAATAACAAAACGAATATCTTTTTTATTAATTCCTAGCCCAAAAGCGTTAGTAGCCACAACCACTTGGGCCTGATTATTCATAAAGCTTTCTTGCACCCAACTACGACTATTAGAGTCCATGCCTCCATGATACACCACAGCCCTCACACCCTCTTCTGACAGGAGAGCCACTATTTCATCGGCCTTGGCCCTAGTACTGGTATAAACGATTCCTGAGCCGGTGTTATTATTTTTTACAATATCCACAATAAACTCTAATTTGCTACTATCATTAGCCTGAATAACACCAAGTTGGAGATTTGGTCTAGCAAAACCAGTAACAATAACTTCGGGGTCAACTAGGCCTAATTGTTTTATAATATCTTCTTTTACTTCTGGAGTGGCGGTAGCGGTAAGAGCTACCACAACCGGGTTGCCAACTAGTTTTATAGCTTCTTTTAATCTAACATAACTGGGACGAAAATCATGTCCCCACTGACTAATACAGTGGGCCTCATCAATAGCAAACAAGCTAATAGTAATCTGACCAAGACTATCAAGAAAAGATTTGTTATAAAAACGTTCTGGTGCAACATAAACTATTTTATAGTTATTGTTTTGTATGGCCGTCAAACGTTCTTCGCTTTCTTTTAATGATAATGAAGAATTTAAAAAAGTTGCCGGAATACCAACCTTATTTAAAGAATCAACCTGGTCTTTCATTAAAGAAATAAGAGGAGAAACAACTAGAGTTAAGCCATCTAGAATTAAAGAAGGCAATTGATATATTAATGATTTTCCGCCACCAGTGGGCATAATAACGACAGTGTTTTTTTTAGCCAAAATACTATCAATGGCTTTTTCTTGTCCAGGGCGAAAATTGTCAAAGCCATAATGGATCTTTAATAAATTTAAAAGTTGGTCTTTGGGGGTGTGTTTTTGCTCGATCATATAGGCCTATTGTAGCATATCAGCTTAAAATTAAAATAAGAATAATTAAGAAGTATTAAATTAAATATAAGCCATTTTAAATGGCTTATATTAGCAAGAAATAAGTTTTTAGATAATTAGAAATTTCACACAGTAATTTGTTGTTCGGGAGTAATTGTTTTTTGATCATGGGAAGTCTCTGGTTAATAACAAGAACAATAGTTAAAACATTTAATTTTTAAGCGAAGAATTGTTCTTATATAAGAAGAGAACATTTTTAAACAACATAGCTATGGTTAATGGTCCGATTCCTCCAGGAACGGGAGTAATATAAGAGGCTTTGTTTTTTATATCTTCAAAATCAAAATCTCCTTTAACTCTTTTTCCCTCATCTTTACTAATGCCAATATCAATAATAACGGAATTGGTTTTAATAAATTCTTTGGTAATAAAGTTGGCCCGGCCAATAGCCGATATAAAGAGATCAGATTCTAGGGAGTGAGTTTTAATTTCGTTTTTATTCTTAGTTTGGCTTACGGTTATTATTCCACCAGCTTTTTTTAATAATTCAGCTAAGCCATTTCCAAAAATTAAAGAATTACAAAGAATAAAAATTTTTTTATTTTTGGGGTTAAATTTTATTTCCGAAAGCATTTGTAAAACCGAGGCATAGACTGGAGAAATTACCCCGGGATTTTTATTGGGGTGAAAACCATCAGCGTCTTTTTGGGGGTTAATCGCTTTAATAATATTATCAGTATTAAGGTGTTTTGGTAGAGGAAGTTGTATTAAAATTCCGTGTACTTCTGAATCTTTATTAAGGAAAGAAATAACATCTAATAAATCTTTTTCTTTTATATTATTGGGAAATTTATAAAGATGAGTATCAATCCCAACGCTTTTTGCTTCCTTTTCTTTTAAAGAAACATATAGTTTTGAATCGGAGCGATTTCCAACCAAAATAATAGCCAAACAGGGGCGATTAAAATTGTTTTTTATTAAAGAATGCACTTCTTTTACAATATCGTCTTTTACTTTTTCAGCTATTTTTTTGCCATTAATTATTTTCATAAAGTGGCGCTAGGAGAGGGAAATTTTTGGCAAAGCTTTCGTACCTCTTGTTTTAATGTATTAAGTGTTTCTGAGTTGTTTTTATTATTTAAAGCCGAGTCTATAATAATAGCCACCTGTTCCATTTCGTTTTCTTTCATTCCTCTAGTGGTGGCGGCTGGAGTGCCAATACGAATACCTGAGGGATTAAGAGGAGGATTAGGGTCATTGGGTATAGTAGAGCGAGAAACAGAAATACCGATATTTTCTAGAGTTTGTTCAGCTTCTTTTCCGCTTAAACCCCGGGGATGTAGGTTTACTACCATTAAATGATTGTCGGTACCACCAGAAACAACTTGGTAGCCCAAGCTTGATAATTTATTTGCTAACGCCCTAGAATTATTAATAATTTGTTGAGCATAGACTTTAAATTCCGGTTTTAAGGCCTCGCCAAAAGCAACTGCTTTAGCGGCGGTAATGTGGTCATGAGGACCACCCTGCATACCGGGAAAAATAGCACGATCAATCTGTTTGGCGAATTTTTCTTTACACATAATAATGGCGCCGCGTGGTCCACGAAGAGTTTTGTGGGTGGTAGTAGAAACAACATCGAAAATTGGTACTGGATTTTTAGCAACCCCACCAGCGATTAATCCGGCAATGTGCGCAATATCAGCAAATGTAAAAGCGCCAACTTCATCAGCGATTTCTTTAAATTTTTCCCACTCAATTTCTCTGGAATAAGCACTGAAGCCAGCAACAATCATTTTGGGTTTTTCTTGAAGAGCAATTTTTCTTACTTCATCCATATCAATGCGACCAGTTTCTGGGTTAAGACCATATTGAACAAAGTTATAAAGACGACCAGAAAAATTAACATTATGGCCATGAGAAAGGTGTCCTCCATGATCTAAACGTAAGCCTAATACTTTATCCCCTGGTTCTAAAAAAGCCATGTAGACAGCGGCGTTGGCTGGAGATCCGGAAAGCGCTTGAACATTAACATGTTCGGCAGAAAAAAGTTTTTTTGCTCTTTCAATTGCTAGATTCTCTAATTCATCAATTACTTGGTTTCCACCGTAATAACGGTGTCCACTATAACCCTCACTGTATTTATTGGTAAACACAGTGGCCATAGCTTCTAAAACCGCTCGGGAGACATAATTTTCAGAGGCAATTAATTCTAGTTCATTATTTTGTCTTTCCTCTTCTTTTTGTAAAAGAGAAAATAACTGGGGGTCAAATTGTTGAAGATAAGAATAGGAGGGCATAGTATTAATATTTAATTAATAATATTAATATTATGGCACAAACAACACAAATTTTAAAGAGAGTGAAGAAGAAGAAAAAAAAGATTAATTTATTTCAATATCAATGTATTTTATGCCCAAATTTTCTTTTATAATTTTGTT